>CAIPBW010000333.1 GCA_903863395.1 uncultured beta proteobacterium | reverse complement strand
TTGACATCCCCGAGGCGCTGATCACCGCGCTGGCGCGCGAGCACCCCGGCATGTACAGCCGCGAAGTGCTCGCTGAGCGGCTGCAGGCAGCGCTGCAACGCCTGGGGCCGGAGTTTGCGCCACCACCCGAGCGCCGGGTGCGGCTGTGGCTGGAACTGGCGCGCCAACTGCAGCGCTTTCCGCGCCACCTGAGCCAGCACGTGGGCGGCTTTGTGCTCACCCAAGGGCCGCTCACGCGCCTGGTGCCGGTAGAAAACGCCGCCATGGCGCAGCGCTCCATCATCCAGTGGGACAAGGACGACCTGGACGCCGTGGGCCTGCTCAAGGTCGATGTGCTGGCGCTGGGCATGCTCAGTGCCATCCGGCGCTGCCTCGCGCTGGTGGGCCAGCGCCACGGGCGCGCGCTGCGCATGCAGGACATCCCGGCCGAAGACCGCGCCACCTACGACATGATCTGCCAGGCCGACACGGTGGGGGTGTTCCAGATCGAGAGCCGCGCCCAGATGAGCATGCTGCCGCGTCTGCGCCCGCGCTGCTTTTACGACCTGGTGGTGCAGGTGGCGATTGTGCGGCCCGGCCCGATTCAGGGCGGCATGGTGCATCCGTACCTGCAGGCGCGCGCCCACCCTGAGGCCGTGCAGTACGCCAGCCCCAAGCTCCAGGCGGCGCTGCAGCGCACCCTGGGCGTGCCGATTTTTCAGGAGCAGGTGATGCAGATCGCCATGCTGGCGGCCGATTTTTCGCCCGGCGAGGCCGACCAGTTGCGCCGCTCGATGGCGGCCTGGAAGCGCAAGGGCGGGGTGCACGCGTTTTACCAGCGCATGGTTACCGGCATGCTGAACAACGGCTACACGCAGGCGTTTGCCGACACCTTGTTCAAGCAGATCGAGGGCTTTGGCGAATACGGTTTTCCCGAGAGCCATGCCGCCAGTTTTGCGCTGCTGGTGTACGTGAGCTGCTGGCTCAAGCGGCATGAGCCGGCCTGCTTTCTGGCGGCCATGCTCAACAGCCAGCCGCTGGGGTTTTACGGCCCGGCGCAACTGGTGCAGGACGCGCAGCGCCACGGTGTGGAGGTGCGCGCGGTGGACGTCTGCCACAGCGACTGGGATTGCACGCTGGAGCGCACCCAGGGCGCTGCCACTGATGCCACGGGTGCCGCTGTTGCGGTGCGGCTGGGGCTGTGCATGGTGCGCGGCCTCTCCAGTGAGGGCGCACAGCGCATCGCTGCCGAGCGCGCGCGCGCCAGCTTTGCCAGCACCGAAGACCTGGCCCTGCGCTGCACCCTCAACGTAGCCGACCTCAACGTCCTGGCCAGCGCCGACGCGTTGCAAAGCCTCAGCGGCCACCGCCGCCAGCAGGTGTGGGACGCCAGCGCCTTGAAGCCCGCACCCGCGCTGCTGCAAGGCGTTCCGGTGGCAGAGGCGGCGTTGTTGCTGGAGAGCGCGCCCGAGGGCCAGGAAGTGGTGTTTGACTACGCCGCCCTGGGGTTGACGCTGCGCTCGCACCCGGTGCGGCTGCTGCGCCCGGAGTTGTCACGCATGAAGCTGCTCACGGCCGCGCAGATGCGCGACTACCCAAGTGCGCGGCTGGTGCGGGCCTGCGGCATCGTCACCATGCGCCAGCAACCCCAGACCGCCAAGGGCGTGGTCTTCGTTACCTTGGAGGACGAAACCGGCAGCGTCAATGTGATCGTGTGGAAAGACGTCAAGGAGCGCTTTCGCCAAGAGTTGTACCACGCGCGCCTGCTGGCGGTGTACGGCGTCTGGCAGCGCGACGAGCACAGCGGCGGCGAGGTGCGCCATGTGGTTGCCAAGCGACTGGTGGACCTGACGCCGCTCCTGGGCGACCTGCGCACCCGCAGCCGCGACTTCCACTGAGGCGAGGGTGAGCGCCGCGCGCCAGACTGCGGTAGGATGGCGGCCCTGACGCGTTCACCAAAATATTGCTACACCTCTTGCCATGACCGAAACCACCCATCTTGCGGCCAAGGTTCTGCTGCTCGACCCCGATCCGCAGCAGTGCCAGGCCCTGGCCGACTTTTGCGCCGCGCTGGGCCTCATGCCGCTGGTGCGCGCACCGGGCGAGGCGTTGGCAACGCTGGAGCAGCACCAGGACCTGGCCGGGCTGCTGATGTCCGAGGACTTGCTGGGCGAAGGTGCGGGTGGCCTGGCCTGGGCGCAGGCGATTCACAGGCAGCGCCCCGAGTTGCCGATTTTTTTGCGCCGCACCAGCGCGCGCACCCTCAGCCAGGCCGAACTCGACCTGGTGCAGCACCAGTGGTCCAGCAGCGACATGGAGCAGTTGCGCGCCAGCGTGGACCGCACCATCTTCAGCCTGCGCTATCCCGTCACGCTGGTGCAAGGCATTGTGGATCT
>CAIPBW010000332.1 GCA_903863395.1 uncultured beta proteobacterium | reverse complement strand
CGTCTGCCCGACCAGCAACCTGTTTCTGGGCAGCGGATTTTTTGACTATGCCCAGGCCGAGAGCGCTGGCTTTGCCTACGGCTTGGCCAGCGACGTGGGCGGGGGCACGAGCTTTAGCCCGTTTCACACCATGCTGGGTGCGTACTACGCCGGGCGCGAAGGCCAGACCAAAGAGGGCGTGTCGCTCACGCCGCAACACCTGTGGTGGCAGCACAGCGCCGGTGCGGCGCGCGCCCTGGGCCTTGACGGCGTGGTGGGTAATCTGGCACCGGGCTGCGAGGCCGACTTTGTGGTGCTCAACCCGCAGGCCACGCCGCTGCTCGCGCGCCGGACGGCGCTGGCATCCACCCTGGACGAACTGCTGTTTGCCATGATCGTGTTGGGAGACGACCGCTTGGTAGAGCGCACCGTTATTGCGGGGGCGGCGTAGCGGCGCTTTCTCCGCAAGATGCTGCCCTGGGTGGCCCACTTACAATCACGCCACAGCAGGAGCCCGTACCCCATGAGTATCAAAAGCGACAAGTGGATTCGCCACATGGCCGAAACCACCGGCATGATCGAGCCGTTCGAGCCCGGTCAGATCCGTCAGCGCGACGGCCACAAAATCATCTCCTATGGCACCAGCAGCTATGGCTACGACATCCGCTGCGCGCCCGAGTTCAAGGTGTTTACCAACATCCACAGCACCGTGGTCGACCCCAAGAACTTTGACGAAAAGAGCTTTGTCGACTTCAACGACGACGTCTGCATCATCCCGCCCAACAGCTTTGCGCTGGCGCGCACGCTGGAGTATTTCCGCATTCCGCGCAACGTGCTCACCGTCTGCCTGGGCAAGAGCACCTACGCGCGCTGCGGCATCATCGTCAACGTCACCCCGTTCGAGCCCGAGTGGGAAGGCTACGTCACGTTGGAGTTTTCCAACACCACGCCGCTACCGGCCAAGATCTACGCCGGCGAGGGCTGCGCCCAGGTGCTGTTCTTTGAAAGCGACAAAGACGACGTCTGCGAAACCAGCTACAAAGACCGTGGCGGCAAGTACCAGGGCCAGGTCGGCGTGACCTTGCCCAAGGCGTAAACAGGCGTAAACCCGGGGGATAGACGATAATGTCCCCCGACCCCTCACAGCAGGGGCTACCCGCTATCGGTTGGATAGCAGACTTTTTGGCCCTGCCGAACCGATTTGAATACTGAAACTTCCCCTGTCCCCGTGACTTCGAACGAACTCACCAGCGATACCCCCATCATGGCCTTTGCCCAGTTGCAACTGGCCCCGCAACTGGCCCGCGCTGTCAGCGAAATGGGCTATGAGTCCATGACCCCGATCCAGGCCCAGGCCATTCCCGTGGTGCTGCAAGGGCGCGACGTGATGGGCGCGGCCCAGACCGGCACTGGCAAAACCGCCGCGTTTGCCCTGCCGCTATTGCAGCGCATGATGCGCCACCAGAATGCTTCGACCTCGCCCGCACGCCACCCGGTGCGCGCGCTGGTGCTGCTGCCCACGCGCGAACTCGCCGTGCAGGTGGCCGAGCAGGTCGAGTTGTACGCCAAGTACACCGAACTGCGCAGCGCCGTGGTGTTTGGTGGAATGGACATGCAGCCGCAAACGGCAGAGCTCAAGCGCGGTGTCGAAGTGCTGGTGGCCACGCCCGGGCGCCTGCTAGATCACATTGAAGCCAAGAATGCCGTGCTCAACCAGGTGGAGTACGTGGTGCTTGTCGAAGCCGACCGCATGCTCGACATCGGCTTTCTG
>CAIPBW010000331.1 GCA_903863395.1 uncultured beta proteobacterium | reverse complement strand
CGCCCGCCGCGTTTCTGTCCAACTAGGGCGATTTTCCGCCGCCCCAAACCGCGTCCCCGCCTGAACCCGGTGCTTCGGCACCACGGTTTGCCGCGCACTTCCAGAACGCCTAGCCGATTCTTTGACGCCAATCAAGCTTCTCCCGCCTTGAAACCGGTTTAATCCTGCATCGATCTTGTATCGTCACCAGCAAACTAATCCGAAAGAGGCAAGCCATGACCACCGAAACATCCAAAATCATCTATACCCTCACCGACGAAGCCCCGTTTCTGGCAACCTGCGCATTCCTGCCCGTGATTCGAACGTTCGCAGCGCCCGCAGGCGTCAACGTGGCCGAGTCCGACATTTCGGTGGCCGCCCGGGTGCTGGGCGAGTTTCCTGAGTTCCTGACCGATGCCCAAAAGGTGCCCGACAACCTGGCCGAGCTGGGCCGCCTGACCCATCTGCCCGACACCAACATCATCAAGCTGCCCAACATCAGCGCCTCGGTCGGCCAGTTGATGGCCTGCATCAAAGAGCTGCAGTCCAAGGGCTACGCCGTACCCGACTACCCCGAAGATCCCAAGACCGATGCCGACAAGGCGATCCGCCTGCGTTACTCGCGTTGCATCGGCAGCGCCGTCAATCCGGTGCTGCGCGAAGGCAACTCCGACCGCCGCGCGCCCAATGCCGTCAAAGCCTACGCGCGCAAACACCCCCACTCGATGGCCGATTGGAGCCAGGCATCGCGCTCGCACGTCTCGCACATGCACCATGGCGACTTCTACCACGGCGAAAAATCCATGACGCTGGACAAGGCCCGCGACGTGAAGATGGAGCTGATCACCAAGAGCGGCAAGACAATTGTGCTCAAGCCCAAGCTCGCGCTCAAGGACGGCGAAGTGATCGACAGCATGTTCATGAGCAAGAAGGCTTTGCTGGAGTTCTACGAGAAAGAGATTGAAGACGCACACAAGACCGGCGTCATGTTCTCGCTGCACGTCAAGGCCACCATGATGAAGGTGTCGCACCCGATCGTGTTTGGCCACTGCGTGCGCATCTTCTACAAGGACGCATTTGCCAAACACGCCAAGCTGTTTGACGAACTGGGCGTGAACGTCAACAACGGCATGGTCAACCTGTACGACAAGATTGCCACCCTGCCGCAGTCGCAGCGCGAGGAAATCATCGCCGACCTGCACGCCTGCCACGAGCACCGCCCTGAACTGGCGATGGTGGACTCGGCCAAAGGCATCACCAACTTCCACTCGCCCAACGACATCATCGTGGACGCCTCCATGCCGGCCATGATCCGCAACGGCGGCAAGATGTGGGGTGCCGATGGACGCCTGAAAGACGTGAAGGCCGTCATGCCCGAGAGCACCTTTGCCCGCATCTACCAGGAAATGATCAACTTCTGCAAATGGAATGGCAACTTTGATCCCAAGACCATGGGCACCGTGCCCAACGTAGGACTGATGGCGCAGCAGGCCGAAGAGTATGGCTCGCACGACAAGACCTTCGAAATTCAGGAAGACGGCGTGGCCAATATTGTTGATCTGGCCACCGGCGAAGTGCTGCTGTCCCAAAACGTGGAAGAAGGCGACATCTTCCGTATGTGCCAGGCCAAGGACGCGGCCATTCGCGACTGGGTCAAACTGGCCGTTACGCGCGCGCGCAACTCCGGCATGCCCGCGGTGTTCTGGCTCGACCCGTACCGCCCGCACGAAGCCGAACTGATCAAGAAGGTGAAGACCTACCTCAAGGATCACGATACGACGGGTCTGGACATCCAGATCATGTCGCAAGTGCGCGCCATTCGCTACTCGATGGAACGCGCCATTCGCGGCCTGGACACGATCTCGGTCACCGGCAACATCCTGCGCGACTACCTCACCGACCTGTTCCCCATCATGGAACTGGGCACCAGCGCCAAGATGCTCTCGATCGTGCCTTTGATGGCTGGCGGCGGCATGTACGAAACCGGCGCGGGCGGCTCGGCACCCAAGCACGTGCAGCAACTGGTGGAAGAAAACCACCTGCGCTGGGATTCGCTGGGTGAATTCCTGGCACTGGCCGTGAGCCTGGAGGACCTGGGATTCAAGACCGGCAACGAGAAAGCCAAGCTGCTGGCCAAGACGCTGGACGCGGCCACCGGCAAACTGCTCGACAACAACAAGGGCCCATCGCCCAAGACCGGCCAGTTGGACAACCGTGGCAGCCAGTTCTACCTGTCCATGTTCTGGGCTCAGGAATTGGCGGCGCAGACGCAAGACGCGCAGTTAAGCGCCAAGTTTGCCCCGTTGGCCAAGGCGCTGGCTGACAACGAAGAAAAGATCCTGCAAGAGTTCAAGGCGGTCCAGGGCAGCCCGGCCGACATTGGCGGCTACTACCTGGTCGACAAGAAGAAGGTGCT
>CAIPBW010000330.1 GCA_903863395.1 uncultured beta proteobacterium | reverse complement strand
CCACGAAATGGGCTTTGCCAAGGCCGTGGCCGACCGCGTGATCTTCATGGACCAGGGCCAGATCGTCGAGCAGAACAACCCGCACGACTTTTTCAACAACCCGCAAAGCGAGCGCAGCCGCGACTTTCTCTCCAAGATTCTCGGGCATTGAACCGCTTGACGCTTCCATCAATCGTGACAAATCAGATCGTCTTTGCGAACGTCCCTGTGTCAGGCGGCCGAACCTGCATAAGGACCACAAACCTATGATTCGTCACTGCGAGGAGCGAAGCGACGTGGCAGTCCATGCATTTGAAAGTCATGGATCGCCACGCTTCGCTCGCGATGACAAAGTGGAGCATGGCCTCGCGATGACGATGGCGTGTGTCGTGAATTTCACATAAATCAATAGAACCGCTCCATGCCAACGTCATCCAAATCCGCAGGTGCACAAGCGCCCGACTTTTCGACCGCAGAATTTCGTCAAGCCTTGGGCATGTTTGCCACTGGCGTGACCATTGTCACCGCGCGTGCCTCCAACGGGCAGTTGATCGGGCTTACGGCCAACTCGTTCAACTCGGTATCGCTGTCGCCGCCGCTGGTGCTGTGGAGCCTGTCGCGTGCGGCGGGTTCGATGGCGGCATTTCGTGCCGGGTCACACTACGCGATCAATATTCTGAGTGCCGAGCAGCAGGATCTGGCGCGCCAGTTTGCCACCCGGGACATTGACCGCTTTGCCGGGGTTGCTTTCTCCAGCGGCGTCGGCGGTGCACCGGTACTCGAAGGGGTTGCCGCCAGTTTCGAGTGCTTCAACCGCAGCCGCTACGAAGAGGGCGACCACGTAATTTTTGTGGGCGAAGTGGAACGCTGCAGCCACCGCGACAACGCTTCGCCGCTGCTGTTTCACGGGGGCCGGTACTACGCCGAGCACCCGCTCTAACCGACCCCAACCGCGCTAGATTCTTTCCAGGTCTTTGGCGCTCAAGACCGCGCGGTAGGCGCCGCAACCGATCAGCCGGTCGTCGTCCAAGGGCAGCACGTAGGAAGACTTGCCGCGCACGTCACCGGTAGTCGGGTTGACGATGTTGTATTCCACCCAGCCGCCGCCCTTGGCGCAACGCTCCCAGGCGTCGTCGAGCAACTGTTGTGCGTCCAGTCCCGGCGCGTCGAACAGGCTGGAGCCCACGCGGTTGGCATCCGCCCCCATGACGCGGTAGACCCCTTCGCGGTCAAACACAAACACATACAAATCGCGGTCCACAAACCCACCCTGCGGGTCGTGCAAGACGGGGAACGCCGCGTCAAGTCCGATCGACTGCACCAGGTCGTAGGCGCGCTGGGCCAGTGTCAGGGCTTCGTCGGTCGTGCCCTGGCGCAGCCTGATGTAGGTAACGGCCTGCTCCAACTGGCGTGAGCGTTGCATCAGGCGGTTGGAGCGGTGCGAGGTGCGGTCGACCAGGCCCGAGTTTTCAATCGTCACGCGGTCCAGATCGCCTACCGCCTGCACCACTTCGTTGAGCGCAATGCTTTGCTTGACGCTGCCCTCGGCCATGGTGTCCACATTTTGCGCAATTTCGCGGATACCGGTTACCAGACTGCTCATCAGGTGGTTGACCTCCTGAATCTCCTGCACGGTGATGCCCACCCGCGTTGAAGAGTCGGCAATCAGGGTGCGCACTTCGGCCGCTGCCGCCTGGCTGCGCCGCGCCAGGTTGCGCACCTCGGAGGCCACCACGGCAAAGCCCTTGCCCTGGTCGCCCGCGCGCGCCGCTTCGACCGCAGCGTTGAGCGCCAGCAAATTGGTCTGGAACGCAATGCCGTCGATGGTGCCAATAATCTCGCTCATGCGCGCCGATGTGGCCTGCAGCTGGCCCATGCCATCGACCGTGCGCTCCATCAGGCCGCTGGCGTTGCCGGCCTCCTCGTGCAAGCTCTTGGTCATCAGGCTCACTTCCTGCGCCGCCTCGGAGTTGCGCGCCACAGTGTCGCTGACCTGACCCACGTTGGAGGTGGCTTCCTCCAGGCTGGCAGCCTGCGACTGGGTGCGCTCGGACAGCGAGTGCCCGTCTTCCACCAACTGGCTGCCCACATGGGTCACCATGCTGGAGGCGCTGCGCACATCGGCCACCAGGGTGGACAAAACATTGAGCATGTTTTCAAATTCGTGCCCGATCTGCGCAAGTTCGTCCGACCCTTTGGCATCAACCCGCACCGCCAGATTGCCCATCGAGCCTTCGTGCAGGGCCGAGTGCAACACACCCAGACTGCCCACGGTGGCAACCGAGAAGCACAACATCAGATACACCAGCATCAGGATGCCGCCCACCGCCAATCCGCCCAACCACAGCCCCTGCCACAACGCTGCGCTCTGACGCTGTTGCAACAGCAAGAGCAGGCGCTGTGCAGATTCAGAGCGCAATGCGCGCGCGGCTTCGAGCACCTGCGCGCCCTGGTTCAAAAAGGCCTGGGCGTTCTCCGGCGTGGGTTGCTTGCCAAACTGCTCGCGCGCCGAAGCGCTCAGCGCTGCTGCTGCGCCCAGCGCGCCCTGGGCCTGGGTGCGTACCGCCCCCTCGCCGGCGCGCTCAAGCGAACCCAATAGCGCGCTGACACCCTGGGTGCGCTCCGCAAACAACTCGTTCAGTGTGGCCAAAGAGGCCAATTGCGCTTCACGGTCTTTCGATTCGCTCAGCCACGCAGCCGCCACCACGCGCAACCGACTGGCCGACTCCAGCCAAGGTAGCGCCTGATCGATCAGCAGGGTCTGCAGAAAATAGGTCCCCGAAAAGGCGTCGAGCACCAGACCAGAGTGCTCTGCGGCACGCTGGGCAAGTTCGCGCAACTGGTTGATCGCCTGGGTATGTTTGACAAACACCTGGGCCGGGTCGGCACCGTCGGCACCCAGGGCCTGCACCTGCTGGCCCGCAGCCGACCAGGACTTGTCCAGATCGAGTTGTGGGTGCTGCTTGATCCAGGCGTCCAAAGCCGCCGTACTCTTGCCCAGTTGCGCGCGGACCTGGCTGCGCTCTGCTTCGTTGCCCGGTCGCGCTGCCAGCACCGCGCTCACCCGGTGGCGTTGCACATCGGTGGCTACATCGGTCACCAGGCCCGTGACTTCGGCACCCAGCACTTCCATGCGGGCGGTCTGGTACTGCTCAACCAGCGAAGACAGCAAAACATAGGCGACCACCGCCAGCGGAATCAGCGACAGCACCGCCATGGCGGCAAGTTTGACCGGCATGCGCAGCCGCTGCATCAGCGCCACACCCGGTCGGAGCCAAACGGACGTACGAACAGGGTTGGAGGTGGAATGCATGCGGTGCTCGGTAAATGCGGGAGTGGAAAACTGGGGAGGCATGAAATATTACTCGGTCTAAAGAACGGCGTTTTACGACAGCACCCGCAGGCATTCGTCCTGCAACTGCTGCATGTCCAGGGGCTTGGCCACGTAACCATCGGCACCAGCGAGCTTGAAACGCGCCACATCGCCGGGTTCGACGTGGGCCGTGACCATGAGCACGGGCAGGTGGGTGCCGGTACCTGCCTCCTTGGCGCGAATCGCCGCCAGGGCTTGCATTCCGTCCATCACAGGCATCATCACGTCCATCAGCACCACGTCAAACTGCATGGCTTCCAGGCACTTCAAGGCCTTTTGCCCATCGCCCACCACCACGCCGTTGTGGCCCAGGGCGCGCAGCAGCCCTATTGCCACGCGCTGATTGATGGTGTTGTCGTCCACCACCAGTACCTTGAGAGAACGCATCCTTTGCCCTTGTTGAATCGAAATAGCCCCTGGTTCGCCCGACTTCTCACTCGCGCGCCGCCATCATGACAAAATCGCAAAAAAATAACAACACTGCAACGCCTCCCATTTACCAATAGTTACCCATGACACAACGCAAACAACATCTTGACCCCTTGGCGGTTGCACTGTTGCTGCTGTGTTTTGCGTTTTGGGGCTTCCAGCAGGTGCTGGTCAAGGCCACGCTGGCCGAGGTGGCACCGGTGTTTCAGGCCTCGCTGCGTTTTGTTGGTGCCACGCTGCTGCTGCTGCTGTGGTGCGCGTGGCGCCGCATCCCCCTGTTGGGCAGGGACGGCAGCCTGACCGTGGGGCTGCTGGCGGGCAGCTTGTTCGCGCTGGAGTTTGCCCTGCTGTTTGTCGGACTGCAGCACACCACGGCCTCGCGCCTGACGCTGTTTCTCTACACCTCGCCACTATGGGTAGCGCTGCTGCTGCCCTGGCTGATCAAGGAAGAGCGCCTGCACGCCGTGCAGTGGTTTGGGCTGGCATGTGCCTTTGCTGCCGTGGCCTACACCTTGCGCGAGGGCTTTGCCGCACCGGGGCAGCAACAATGGCTAGGCGATTTTCTGGGCTTGAGCGCGGGACTGCTCTGGGGCCTGACCACGGTGGTGATCCGCAGCACGCGCCTGACGCGCATTTCGGCCGAGAAGCTGTTGTTCTACCAGGTGGCGCTCAGCGCGCTGGTGCTGCCGCTGATATCGCTGGCCTTGGGCGAGCATTGGCACGCCGACTTCAGCCCCTTTGCCAGCGTGTCGCTGGGGCTGCAGATCGTGGTGGGCGCGTTTCTGAGCTACCTGGTCTGGATGTGGATTCTGGGGCACTACCCGGCTACCAAGGTCAGCGTCTTCTCGTTTCTGACGCCGCTGTTTGCGCTGGTCTTTGGCGCGCTCTGGCTGGGCGAAGCCGTGACCCCGGCACTGCTGGCCGCGCTGGCGCTGGTGGCGCTGGGCATCCTGCTGGTCAACCGCAAGCCGAGCCCAAAGCAATAGCCGTTGCTACTGCGCCAACTGGCGTAGCCCCTTGCCAACTACAGCCGGGCGTGCACGCTGTTGTACATCGCTTTCTGGGCCACGGCGTTCAAGGCACCATCGACCATCGGCTGGTCGGAAATCACGCGCAGCTTGCCGGCTTGCACCAGCTTGTCGCGCGAGCGCCGACTCATGGACTGGGTGGTCCCGACCGCACTGGTAAACAGGAACAGCGTTCCGTGCGGGCTGGCCCAGGTCAGTTGGGTGCGAATCCACTCGCCCTGATGCAGCAGTTCGACCCATGATCCCAGCGGCAGGTCTTCGAGCATCAGCTCCGTATCACGCACCTCGGTGGCGTCCAGCGCTTCAGCGCTTGCGGCAACATCGGGCGCTTCCACCGGGGTGGACGGTGGCATTTGCGAGTCGGGCAACTCGATGAAGTTGGAGGCCTGTGCCTCCTCTGGGGCAACCCAGGGGTTGCCGCTTTCGAGCAGTTGGGCGCGTGAGCTTGAGCTCGCTCTGGGGGCAGGTGCACTGCTTTCCTCGGCGGGCTTTTGGGCTGCGCGAAACGCCAACTGGTGCAAGCCCATCAAGGCTTCCAGAAAAGCGCTGGTCTTGGTCGCTGGATAGTGGATCGACTCCAGGCCCTCGCGCAGGGTTGCCAGCAGCAGCGGCACTAGGCGCGTGAGCTTGCTGATATTGCGGCGGTTGAGCTGCGGGTGCGTGCTCCACAGCAGCGCCGAAATCAGCGCATGGTATTTCTCGGCATTGGTCGAACCGGTGCCCCCTACGATGCGCGCCTGCGCCACCACCTGAGCCCAGGGGCCACACAAAAATTCGATCACCACTTCGGGCACCATGGCGGCGTCGGGATGCGCGTCAATTTCACGCGCAATGTGTTCGGCCAGCAAGTTACGCTGCTCGGCGTGGCGCAAGACTTGCATGGCACCGGCACTGGAGCGCAACCGCTCCTGGGTCACACGGTCCCACTCCTTCTGCAACTTCGCCAACACCCGCTCAAACGGCTCGGCGCTCTCGATCGAATCGGTCAGCAAAGGCGCGAGCGACTGCTGCAAGTCGCGCACAAAATCCTCAAAGCCGGGCGTCTTGTCCGAGGCGTAGGCCATGCTGCGGTGGGTGAGTTCCTGCACCAGGATGCGCGCCGGATGCTGCTTGTTGGAAAACAGCCGGGGATCGACCAGCGACAACCGCAATAGCGCAGGCTCGATCTGGCGCACCAGTTGCTGCACGGGTTCCAGCAGCCGCGTATCGTTGGCAATGTTTTCTACCAACAGTCCGATCACCTCCAGACTCAGCGCCTGTGCCACCCCTTGTGCGCGGTTGCGCAGCGCGTGGCGTACAGCCTCGACCGAGCCGTGCCCCGCCGCCGGAGTGGGTGCCGAGCGGCGGCGCTGCTCGAGGCGTTGCACCATGTCATCCACCGCTTCCATCTCTTTGAGGGCTTCGAGCGCGGCTGGCACGGTGGCGTGGAAATCGCTGGAACCTGACTCGGCCACGGGCGGGCCGTTCTCGAATTCCATGGCAAAGCGGCGCGCAAAGTCCTCTTTCGAATTGGGGCTGACGCGCGTGTCCAACTCGCCAGTCAGGAGTCGGCGCAATTTGTCCAGAGTGAGTAGCGATGAATCGCTTACCTCGTCCTGATCGCCATTGACTTCCCAGCGCTCGGGCGCTGGAGCGGCAGCGCCGCCCGATGAAGACTTGGCCGCTTGTCCGGGTGCGCCAGGTGCCAGCGGCGCAGCACCATGGCGCAACTCCTGGGCAATGCCGCGCCCGATGCCCTGGCCCAAAGGTGTCTGCAGCACCGCGTAGTGGGCCGCCGCCACACCTTGACCGCGCAGTTGGGTGCACAAGTGCTGGTACAGGTCGCGCAACTCGCGCCCCAGCGCCGCGCCCATGGCGGCCATCCATTCCAGTTGATCGGGCGCGGGAAGCTGGGTTTGCTCGAGCAACTCTTTCAAGGTATCGATAAACACCTCGGGCCGCAGCGGGTTGCGTTCGGGTTGTACCGAGCCCAAACCCAGGGTGGTGCAGACCAACGCGTTCAACTCCGAAAGGCTTGCCTCCACCGCCAGCATCACCACCTGGTGCACGCGCGCCAGCGTCACGCTGCTGACCACCTGGGATTCGTCCATCAGTTCAAGTTGGTCAAACTGCAGATCCGTTGCCACCGACTTGACAACCTTGGTGCTGACCTTGGGCCGCGAAAACGCTTCCAGCAGCATCTTGGAATAGCGCTTGCACAGCTCGGGCTCCCACATACGTAACTGCTTGGCTGATTGGGCCAGCGCGTCGCGCTCGCGCAGGTCGCGCGTGGCGGCTTCGCGCGTATTGAGCGAAAGCCGCGCCGCTGCCACCATCTTGCCCATGGCGAAGTCGCCGCGCGCCGCTGCTTCCTGCAGCGTGGCGCGCAGAATCGACTGGGCGTTTTCAGGGGAAAGTCGTGTTGCCATGGCGAAGCGTCCGAAAGCAGGT
>CAIPBW010000329.1 GCA_903863395.1 uncultured beta proteobacterium | reverse complement strand
GGCCGTCATTGCGAGGATGAAGGGCCGTCATTGCGAGCGAAGCGCGGCAATCCATGCAGGCACAAAGTCATGGATCGCCACGGCCTGACGGCCTCGCGATGACGAGGTCGATGACCCCGCGATGACGAGGGTGACTGCCTCGCGATACCGCAGGGCCGTCATTGCGAGCGAAGCGCCGTCATTGCGAGGTTGAAGGGGCGTCATTGCGAGGTTCAAGGGCCGTCATTGCGAGGATGAAGGGCCGTCATTGCGAGCGAAGCGCGGCAATCCATGCCATTTGGTTGTCATTGCGAGCGAAGCGCGGCAATCCATGCAGACACAAAGTTACGTAAAAATGGGCAGTCCCGAGAATGGGGCCCCACTTGGTGTAGAGTGAGCGTCCTTTTCGTTTTTTTGAACTTTCAAAGGTCCCCTTGTGAGCCCACCAGAATCTTCGGCCGTCGCCCAGACCGATACCCTGCACACACTGGCACCCGTGCCGGTGCCCGAGTACCTGCAAACCACCTACTGGTGGGCCTATTTGCACCCGCGTGCGGTGCACATCTTTGAGCGCCAGTGGTTGGTCAACGCAATTCTGTGGGGCAATTTTGCGCGTCTGCGCGACGCCGCCCTGGCCGAAATGGGCACGTCGATCGAGGGCAAGGTGCTGCAAGTGGCTTGCGTTTATGGCGACTTTACCGAGCATCTGGCGCGCCGCCTGGCACCGGGCGCACGGCTGGACGTGGTGGACGTGGCGGCCATCCAGATCAACAACCTGCAAAAGAAACTGTCCAACCCGAATCAGGTGCATGCCTCGTTGCAGGACTCCACCGCCTTGCAGTTTGCCGATGGCAGCCGCGACGCGGTGATTGTTTTCTTCCTGCTGCACGAGCAGCCTGCCGACGTGCGCCGCCAGACCATTGCTGAGGCGCTGCGCGTTACCAAGCCCGGCGGCAAGCTCATTTTTGTGGACTACCACAAGCCGGTGGCGATCAGTCCCTGGCGTTACCTGATGGTGCCGGTGCTCACCATCCTGGAGCCCTTTGCCATGGACGTGTGGCGCAATGAAATTGTTGATTGGCTGCCCGAGGGCGAGCGCCCGGCCAAGGTCGAAAAAGAAACCTACTTTGGCGGCCTCTACCAAAAGGTTGTGATCACGCGCTGATCCGCAGCGGCTGGAGCAGCAGGGCATCGAACTGCGCCACCGGCACCGCCGGGCTAAACAGGTAGCCCTGGTAACACAGGCAGCCGTTTTGCATCAGCAAGGCGCGCTGGGCTTGGGTTTCCACGCCTTCGGCAATCACTTCCATTCCGAGGCTGTTGCCCATTCCGATAATCGTCTGCACCACGATCGCCTCGGGGTGGCTGTGGCCCATGTTGCGTACAAACGAGCGGTCAATCTTGAGTTGGTCCAGCGGCAACCGGGTCAGGCTTGAGAGCGATGAGTAGCCGGTGCCGAAATCATCCATCGAAAAGTGCACACCCAGTAGACGCAGTGCCCGCATCTTGGCGACGGTGTCGTCCAGGTCGAGCACCATGCTCTCGGTAATTTCAAGTTTGAGCCGTGCCGGATTGATGGCGCTTGTGTTGATGAGTTCCTGCACTTGCGCGACGAAATCGTCCTGGCGAAACTGGCGTGCGCTGACGTTCACGGCGAGCTGCAAATGGTGCGTGCTTGCATTGCCTTCCCAGCGTTTGAGCTGGGCGCAGGCGGTCTCCAGCACCCAGTGGCCAATGGGCAGGATCAACGCCGACTCTTCGGCCAGTGGGATAAATTCGCCCGGTGCCACTGCGCCGCGCTGGTGGTGCTGCCAGCGCAGCAGTGCTTCTGCGCCCACGATGCGGTCTGCCGCGTTGACCTGGGGCTGAAAATGCAACTCGAACTGACCAAGCCGTAAGGCGTTGCGCAGGTCCTGCTCCATGGTGGCATGCGCGCTTACTGCTTGTTGCATGGCAGTGCTGAAAAAGCGCAGCGTGTTGCGCCCGGCCTTCTTGGCCTGGTACATGGCCAGATCGGCTTGTTGCAGCAGGTCGGTGCCGCTTTCCTGCTCCAGTAGCATGCTGATGCCGATGCTGGCGGTGCACAGAAAACCGAGATCGCCGAGTTGGTAAGGTTGCGCCAGTTCGTGCAGGATTTTCTCGCCGATATGGCGCGCTTGCCGCGCCGATTCCACCGCATCAGCGGCCAGGCCATCGAGTAGCACCACAAACTCGTCGCCACCCATGCGCGCCACGCTGTCGCCCTCGCGCACCAGCACGCGCAGCCGCTTGGCCACCTGTTTGAGCAGTTGGTCGCCTGCTTCGTGTCCGTGGGAATCGTTGAGGGCCTTGAAATTGTCCAGGTCGATGTACAGCACCGCGCCGTGCAGGCGACTGCGCGAGGCGGCAGCCAACGTCTGACACAGGCGGTCGGAGAGCAGGCGGCGGTTGGTCAACTCGGTCAGCGGGTCGAAATAGGCCATCTGGCTGATTTCTGCCTGGTAGGCCTTATTGGCGGTAATGTCAAAGAAACTGGCCACGTATTGCTTTGCCAACTCCTGCCCAAACCCCGGCGCGGAAATGCTGAGCCACTCGGTAAATACGCTGCCGTCCTTGCGCCGGTTATGGATTTCGCCCTGCCACTGGCCCGTGGTCTTGAGGGCCGTCCACAGTTCCTGGTAAAAGGCCGCATCATGCAAGCCAGAGCTTAGGATGTGCGTGGTTTTGCCCTGCACATCACTTGCGTTGTAGCCGGTGAGTGTTGTGAAAGCCTGGTTGACCTGCAGGATCACGCCGTTGCTGTCGGTCACATACATACCGGTGAGTGACTCAAACGCAATCGCCGCAATACGCTGACGCTCGCGCCAGCGGTGGGCATCGGTCATGTCAAACGATACCGTGCGCCAGGGGCGCAGGGGCTTGCCATGGGAGTCGGCACAACGCGTGGCGTTGATCGAAATGGGGCGGATGTTGCCCCCTTTGCTCACAAGATCGAGTTCTACGTCGTTGAAACCGTGGTTGCCAGCGTGAGCCAGGACCTGTTGGAGCTTTTTCTGGCTGGTTGGCGTCAGAAATTCTTCGGGTTTTCTCTGGCCGATGAGTTCTTCGCGGTTGCAACCTAGCCAGGCCAGTTCGAGCGCGTTGATCTCGGTATAGGTGCCATCCTCATCGACACAATGGCTTCCAAAGGGCGCAGCGTCGTACAGTTTGCTCACGTCTTGCGACAAGGATGCAAGCTTGTCTTCGAAGTCCATGGCCGGAGCTTCATTTTTTGAGGGTGCGCGCAGCCGCGGCGGCTTCGGTGGCCATCTGTGCTGCCTGGGCCGCCGCTGCCGTGGCGCGGGTGGTGGCGTCGGCTGCCTGGGATGAGGCCTGCAGTGCGGCCTCTTCGGCCTGCACAGCCGCTGCAGAGGCCGCCGCTGCCGCTGCGGCCGAAGCCGCTGCCGCCGCCTCGGAAGCAGCCAGCGCTGCCAGCCCGGCCGCCTCGGCCGCAGCGTAGGTGGCTTCAATGATGGACACCGCCGCCGACGCCACCGCCGCTGCGGTTGCGTGCTTGCACGCCAGCGCCGACTTTTCTGCCGCTACCGCCGAGCGCATGGCGGCTTCGAGTGCATTCGACGTGAGCGCCTTGACCGAAGCCAATGTCTGGTTGTAGCGCTTGTTGACCACCAGGTAGCCCTCGCGCAACGTTGCAATTTCGCTTTCCAGGGCGGAGAGCTTGTCGTAAATCGTCTTTACTTCGACTTCTGTCAACATGGCTGACCTCTGCTTTCTAAGTAATGCTGGTGACCATGGTAATCGGGAGCGAGGTTTACTCTACGCCACAAACGTAATATTAATGTAACGGTTGCGCTAAATTTGCGCTGCCTCAATCAGAAAGCGTACACGGCGCACGCCGTTCCACTCGTCGGCGTCCAGGCGAAACGCCAGCGTTGCCTTGGCGGGGAGCGGTTCGGTGTGGCTAAACCAGATGCCATCGACCGGCTGGCCCTGGTGCTTGAGCTTGAGTGCCAGGTGCTTTTCGCCCACAAGACGCTGCGAGAGCACTTCCACCTCTTCGCTGAACACCGGCGCGGCAAAGCCCTGGCCCCACACTTCTTTTTGCAGTGCGTCCACCAGATCGACGCGTCGGTACTCCAGCGCCAGCGGCCCATCGGTTTCCAGCCGACGCGTCAGTGTGGCGACATCGAGCCACTCCTGTGCCACCGTCGTCAAAGCCTGTTCAAAGGTATCGAGCGCGTCTTCGTCGATGGTGCAGCCCGCTGCCATGGCGTGCCCGCCAAAACGCAGCAACACGCCGGGGTGGCGCTTGGCCACCAGGTCGAGCGCGTCGCGCAGGTGAAAGCCCGCAATCGAGCGCCCCGAACCCTTGAGCTCGTGCTCGTGCCCGCTCGCGCTGCTGGTGGCAAACACAAACGTGGGGCGGTGGAACCGGTCCTTGATGCGCGCCGCCACAATGCCCACCACGCCCTCGTGAAAATCGGGGTCGAACAGGCAGATGGCCGGTGGCGGCTCGTCATTGGGGTCGAGCAGCGACTCGGCAATCTGCAGCGCTTGCTCGCGCATATCGCCCTCAATCACGCGGCGCTCGCGGTTGATGGCATCGAGCGCGCGTGCGAGTTCGTCGGCACGCGCCGGGTCGTCGCACAGCAGGCACTCTATCCCCGCACGCATATCGGCCAGACGACCAGCGGCATTGATGCGCGGCCCCAGGGCAAAGCCAAAATCAAAGCTGGTGGCGCGGCTGGCTTGCCGCCCCGAAGCCACAAACAGGCTGGCCAGCCCGGCGGGCAGGGCCCCGGCGCGCACACGCTTGAGGCCCTGCGCCACCAGGCGTCGGTTGTTGGCGTCGAGCTTGACCACATCGGCCACCGTGCCCAGTGCCACCAGCGGCAGCAGGGCGTCGAGCTTGGGTTGCGTTGCGGCACTGAACACGCCGCGCGCACGCAGTTCGCTGCGCAGCGCCAGCAGCACATAAAACATCACGCCCACGCCGGCGATGGACTTGCTCTCAAAGCCGCAACCGGGTTGGTTGGGGTTGACGATCACATCGGCGTCGGGCAGCAGCACCGTGGCGGCGCCGCCCGCGCTGGACACCGCGGGCAGGTGGTGGTCAGTCACCAGCACGCGCAGGCCCAGCGCGCGTGCGTGGGCCACGCCCTCGATGCTGGCAATGCCGTTGTCCACGGTAATGAGGACATCGGCACCGCTGTCCTTGACGCGCTGGGCAATCGGCGCGGTCAGGCCGTAGCCATCCATCAGGCGGTCGGGCACGATGTAGTGCACATGGCGCGCGCCCAGCAGGGTCAGTCCGCGCAGCGCCACGGCGCAGGCACTGGCACCGTCGCAGTCGTAGTCGGCCACCACGCACAGGCGCTGGTTCTGGGCAATCGCGTCGGCCAGCAGCGTGGCGGCGCGGTCCAGGCCCAGCATGGTCGAGGGTGGCAGCAACTTGGCGAGCGCGTCGTCCAACTGCTCGGTGCTGGTGATGCCGCGTGCGGCGTACAGGCGCGCCAGCAGCGGATGGATGCCCGCCTGCTCAAGCACCCAGACGCTGCGCGGCGGAATATCGCGGGCTTGGAGTTTCATTCTGGGTCCGGCAGTTGGATGGCCAATAGCGCAGCCATGGATCGCCACGGCCTGGCGGCCTCGCGATGACGAGGTGGGGGCATGGCCTCGCGATGACGAGGTGGGGGCATGGCCTCGCGCCGGGTGCTTGCTGTCACCTCGCGATGACGAAAGGCTGTCATTGCGAGGAGCGTAGCGACGCGGCAATCCATGCAGCCAGAAGTCATGGATCGCCACGGCCTGGCGGCCTCGCGATGACGGGTGCTTGCTGTCGCCTCGCGATGACGAGGTGGGGGCATGGCCTCGCGCCGGCGCAGGGTTGTCATTGCGAGGAGCGTAGCGACGCGGCAATCCATGTACCCGCAAGTCATGGAAGTCTTGCACTCTGGAAAGATCACTAGCTTCATAGCGTGCGCAAAAAATCGTGCAGCACGCGCGGCTGCCAGCGGCGTTGCAGGCGGCTCCACAGGGACCGGGGCTGGTTCTCCAGCGTCACGGCCTGCAGTTCGCCGCACAGGGTCAATTGCAGGGGCTGGCCCGCGCGGGCTTGTTGCAGCAGTTCGGCGATGAGGGTGCTGTCAAGCTGCTCCCAGGCGTGCAGCCAGGCGTGTGCGTCGTCTTGCAGGGCACTCGTACGCAGTGCGCCGCGCAGGTTGCGTGCCTGCGCGGGCGTGACTTGCAGCGTTCGCTGCGCCTGCGCGGGCGTGAGGGTGCCGGTGCCGCTGATCCAGAACGAATTGACGCTGGGTTGCTGGCTACTGGCACGCGCGGCATTGAGCGGGTGGGTGTAGAGCAGCATCTGCACTTCGTTTTGCAGGCGCAAGAGTGCTTGAGCCTGCGGTTGGCGTGGTATCCAGTGGTCCACCGCACGGCCGCTGACGCGGTCCAGCGACGCGGTCGGCAAATCCTTGAACACTTTGCCATGAACCAGAAATCGCATGCGCGCGTGGCCTGTGGGCTGATCAAACAGGGTGATGCCGTCCTGGGAAAAAAAACTGTGCATGGCTTGCAACAAGGTGTCAACCTCGGCGGGCGTGATGCCCAGTTGCAGCGGGTCGGCCATGTCGATGTGGTCGTGCTGCGCGGTCCAATGGCACGGCGTAATCCAGGCCCAACCGTGTGGGCCTTGCGCGGCAGCAGGCCCCAGGCGCTGCGCATCCAGCGCGGCCCAGCCGATCTGGCCATCAGAGCCGTCCATGCCCAGCACGTGCGCCCAGGCGCGTTCGTGCACCGGCGTGAGATCTTCAAGGCTACCCTGCAGGCATGCGCCGGGGGTGAGGATTTGCAGCAATTGGGTCAGATGGGGCAGCCGCAGCGATGGGAGGGCCTGCTGGCAGCGCGCCCCCGGCGCGGCCGCATACGGAATCAAGGTGTGCATGGCGCTATTGTCCCCGAGGAATGCCACAATGGCGGCATGCGGCAAATTCCCTACGAGTTGTGGATCGGCTGGCGCTATACCCGAGCCGGGCGCGCCACGCGGCGCAACGGCTTTATCTCATTCATCTCGGGCGTGTCCATGCTCGGCATTGCGCTGGGCGTGGCGGCGCTGATCATCGTGCTCAGCGTCATGAACGGCTTTCAGAAAGAGGTGCGCGACCGCATGCTTGGCGTGGTCTCGCACATCGAGGTGTACGCCGCTGACGCCCAGGCGTTGCCCGACGTGGAGCAGACGCTGGCGCAGGCGCGCTCCCACGCGCAGGTGGTGGGGGCGGCACCCTTTATCGCAGCACAGGCGCTGCTGGCGCGTGGCGAAGACATGAAGGGCGTGATGCTGCGCGGCATCGACCCGGCGCAGGAGCATTTGGTTTCTGATCTGGCGGGCGGGGCGCAGGCGGCGCTGTTGCAGCGTCTGGTACCGGGCGAGTTTGGCATTGTGCTGGGCGCGGAGTTGGCGCGCGCGCTGGGTGTGCGCGCCGGTGACAAGGTGACTCTGGTGGCACCCAGCGGCCAGGTTACGCCGGCCGGCGTGGTGCCGCGCCTGAAGCAGATGACGGTGCTGGGCAGCTTTGACTCGGGCCACTACGAGTTTGACGCCGCTCTGGCGCTGGTGCACTGGCAGGACGCGGCCAAGCTGTTCCGGCTGGAAGGCCCCAGCGGCGTGCGCATCAAGCTGCGCGACCTGCACCAAGCACGCGAGGTGGCCTCTGACTTGCGCCAAAGGCTGGGCGGCGACCTGTACCTGCGCGACTGGACGCAGCAAAACCGCACCTGGTTTGCGGCAGTGCAGGTGGAAAAACGCATGATGTTCATCATCCTCACGCTGATCGTGGCGGTGGCGGCGTTCAACCTGGTCAGTACCCTGGTGATGACCGTGACCGACAAGCGCGCCGATATTGCCATCCTGCGCACGCTGGGCGCGAGCCCGGGCTCGATCATGTCGATCTTTGTGGTGCAGGGCGCGCTGGTGGGGGTGATTGGCACGCTGGCCGGGCTGCTGCTGGGGCTGGGTGTGGCGCTCAACATCGACGTGATCGTGCCCGCGCTGGAGCAGGCGCTGGGCGCGAGCTTTCTGCCCAAGGACATTTACCTGATCAGCCGCATGCCGAGTGAGCCGCAAGCGGGCGACATCCTGCCGATTGCCATCATTTCCCTGCTGCTGGCCTTTGCCGCCACGCTCTACCCGAGCTGGCGCGCCAGCCAGGTCAACCCCGCTCAGGCGCTGCGTTATGAGTGAACAGAATAGTGCCCCCACGCTCCCCGCTTCGCGTGGTTCGCTGCCCCCCGAGGGGGAGCGATTCGCCTTGGGGCGGCCCGGCGGCGAATCAATGGCCCCCACGCTCCCCGCTTCGCGTGGTTCGCTGCCCCCCGAGGGGGAGCGATTCGCCTTGGGGCGGCCCGGCGGCGAATCAATGGCCCCCACGCTCCCCGCAGACGTGTCGTCGTCGCTGCTATTGCGTGCTCGGAGCTTGACCAAGCGCTTTCATGAGGGGCCGCTGGATGTGACGGTGTTGCAGGGCGTGGACCTGGAGGTGCGCCGGGGCGAGACGCTGGCGATTGTGGG
>CAIPBW010000328.1 GCA_903863395.1 uncultured beta proteobacterium | reverse complement strand
TGGCGCACTGTCGCAGCGCATGCTGGCGGCCAATGCCCAACTGGGCACCGAGGCCTCTCGCGTGCAGGCCGCGCAAAAGGCGCGCGATCTGACCTACAAAAACCGCTACCCCGACTTCATGCTGGGCCTGAGCGCCACGCAGCGCCAGGGCGACGTGAAGGAGTGGGGCCTGATGTTGGAGATCAATCTACCGATTCGCGATGGCGTGCTGCGTGCGCAGGAGCGCGAGGGCGAGGCCATGCTGCTGGCGGCACAGGCACGCCAGCAGGCGGCGGCCAACCAGGCGTTGGCCGATCTGGCCGACAACCTGAGCGCACTGGAGGCGGCGCGCCAGTCCGAACATCTGGTGCGCTTTAGCCTGATGCCGCAAACCGAACTCACCTGGCAGGCAGCACTTGCGGCCTACGAAAACGGCAAGGCCGACTTTGCCATGCTGCTCGACGCGCAGCGCCAAATCCGCCAGGCCCGCTTGAGCCTGCTCAAGGCCCAGGCCGAAGCCCAGATGCGGCTGGCCGATATTGAAAAACTAGTGGGAGAAGAACTATGAGCCGCAGCGCGTCAATCACCCTGGGCGCTGCCGCGTTGGCCGCCGCGCTGGCGGCAGGCTACTGGTGGGGCCACAGCAGCACCGCGCCGCAGGCAGCCAGCGCCACAGCAAGCCCCAGCGCCGAAGCGGGCAAGCCAGCGCGCAAGTTGCTCTATTACCGCAACCCGATGGGCCTGCCAGACACCTCGCCGGTGCCCAAGAAAGACCCGATGGGCATGGACTACATCGCCGTGTTTGAAGGCGAGGGCGAAGCGGATGCCGCGGCTGCATCCACGCCCGGCGGCGTGAAGATCAGCGCCGAGAAGGTGCAGCAACTTGGTGTGCGCACGCAAGCGGCGCAGATGCGCGTGCTCGAGCGCACACTGCGCGCCTCGGGCCGGGTGGAGGCCGACGAGCGCCGCCAGTACACCATAGCGCCCAAGTTTGAAGGCTATGTGGAGCAACTCCACGTCAACGTAACCGGGCAGGCCGTGGCCAAGGGCCAGGCGCTGCTGGAGGTATACAGCCCCGAGCTGGTGTCGCTGCAGCGCGAGTACGCCATTGCAGCGCAAGGGGTTGCGGCGTTGCAGGGTGCCGACAGCCCGGCCCAGCAGGGCATGCTGCGCCTGGTGGAGTCGAGCCTGCTGCGCCTGAAAAATTGGGACATCTCGCCTGAGCAGGTCAAGGCCTTGGTGGCCTCGGGCCAGACCCAGCGCACCATGACGTTTCGCTCGCCGGTGGCGGGTATCGTGACCGAGAAGAAGGCGGTGCAGGGCATGCGCTTCATGCCCGGCGAGACCTTGTACCAGGTGGCCGACCTGTCGCAGGTGTGGCTGATTGCCGACGTGTTCGAGCAGGACTTGCAGGCGCTGGGCGTGGGTGCCAAGGCAACGGTGCGCATCAACGCCTACCCCGACAAGCTGTTCCAGGGACGCGTGAGCTACGTCTATCCCACGCTCAACGCGCAAACGCGCACGGTGCCGGTGCGCATCGAACTGGCCAACCCGGGCCTCTTGCTCAAGCCCTCCATGTTTGCCCAGGTGGAACTGGCCTTGCCCACACCGGCCAAGGCGCTCACCGTGCCGCTCTCGGCGGTGATTGACAGCGGCACGCGCCAACTGGTGCTGGTGCAGCAAGGCGCTGGGCGCTTTGCCCCGCGCAACGTGCGTCTGGGCCTGCGCAGCGACCAGTACGTGACGGTGCTCGACGGCCTGCAGGAGGGCGAGCAGATTGTGGTGGCGGCCAACTTCCTGATTGATGCCGAGAGCAATTTGCAAGCAGCCATTGGCGGCTTTGGCAAGGCCGATGCGCCTGCAGCCGCCGCCCCCGGCCACCAGGCACGCGGCAAGGTCGAGAGTGTGGACGCCGCCGCACTGGCGGTGACGCTCAGCCACGAGCCAGTAGCCAGCCTCAAGTGGCCCGCCATGACGATGGAGTTCAAGCTGGCCCACAGCGGCTTGCTCAAGAGCCTGCCGCCGGGCGCGCAGGTAACGTTCGAGTTTGTCGAGCGCGCGCCAGGCGAGTGGGTGATCACCAGTGTCAAACCGGCGACCGCTGGCAAGGCAAGCGGCTCATGAACCGGTCCCCGTCATTGCGAACGAAGTGAAGCAATCCATGACTTCCGAATGCATGGATCGCCACGCTGCGCTCGCGATGACCGCCTATCCCGCGATGACCGCCTATCCCGCGATGACCGGCAACCTTGCTCACCATGAACCAGCCTTCGTCACTGCGAGGAGCGCAGCGACGCGGCAGTCCATGTCTGCTGGTATTCCAGCATGGATCGCCACGGCCTTCGGCCTCGCGATGACGAGGGGGCGTGGCCTGGCGATGACGGAGTGGCGTGGCCTCGCGATGACGAAGTGGCGTGGCCTCGCGATGACGAATGCCAGGGTTATGGCTTGCTTCACTTCGCTCGCAATGACGACTTCCAAAGATTGACACACCATGCTTTCACAACTCATTGACTGGTCCGGGCGCAATCGCTTTCTGGTGCTGCTGGCCACGCTGTTTATCGTGATTGGGGGCGTATTTGCGCTGCTGCGCACGCCGATTGACGCCTTGCCTGACCTCTCGGACGTGCAGGTCATCGTCTATACCGAAGTGCCTGGCCAAGCGCCGCAGGTGGTGGAAGACCAGGTGACCTATCCGCTTACCAGCGCCATGCTGTCGGTGCCCAAGTCCAAGGTGGTGCGCGGCTTCTCGTTCTTTGGCGCGTCGTTTGTGTACATCATCTTTGACGATGGCACCGACATCTACTGGGCGCGCTCGCGCGTGCTGGAGTACCTCAACTTTGCTTCCGGGCGCATGCCCAAGGGCATCACGCCGCAGATCGGCCCCGACGCCACCGGCGTGGGCTGGGTCTACCAGTACGTGCTGCTGGCCAAGGACAAGACGCTGGCCGAACTGCGCAGCATTCAGGACTGGTATTTGCGCTACCAGTTGACCAAGGTGGCGGGCGTGGCCGAAGTGGCCACGGTGGGCGGCTTTGTGCAGACCTACCAGGTGACGGTGGACCCGGTGAAGCTGCGCGCCTACGGCATCCCGCTGATGAAGGTGGCGCAGGTGATTCGCGACTCCAACCGCGATGTGGGCGGGCGCGCCGTAGAGATGGCCGAGACCGAATACATGGTGCGCGGCAAGGGCTACCTGCGCGGTGCCGACGACATTGCGCTGCTGGTGCTCAAGAGCGACAAGGGCACGCCGGTGCTGGTGCGCGACATTGGCCGGGTGGAACTGGTGCCCGACGAGCGCAGGGGTCTGGCCGAGCGCAATGGCGAGGGCGAAGTGGTCTCGGGCATTGCCGTGGCGCGCTACGGACAGAACGCGCTCGAAGTCATCAGCAACCTCAAGGCCAAGGTGCAGGAGTTGGCCCCCGGCCTGCCCGAGGGCGTGACGGTGGAGACCCTGTACGACCGCTCCGACCTGATCCATCGCGCCATCGACAACCTGCAGCGCACGCTGCTGGAAGAGTCGGTGATTGTGGCGCTGGTGTGCTTTGTGTTTCTGCTGCACCTGCGCAGCGCGCTGGTGGCGATTTTGATGTTGCCGGTGGGCGTGCTGATGGCCTTCATCGCCATGCGGCTGCTGGGCATGAACTCCAACCTGATGAGCCTGGGCGGCATTGCCATTGCCATCGGCGCCATGATTGACGCGGCGATTGTGATGATCGAAAACGCGCACAAGCATCTGGAGCGCCTGCCCCCCGACCACAGTGGCGCAGACCGCGCCAGTGCCATGATGGCGGCGTGCAAGGAGGTGGGCCCGGCGCTGTTCTTCTCGCTGCTCATCATCACGGTGTCGTTTCTGCCGGTGTTCACGCTCGAAGCGCAAGAGGGGCGGCTGTTCTCGCCGCTGGCCTATACCAAGACCTTCTCGATGGCGGGTGCGGCGCTGTTGTCGGTGACGCTGGTGCCGGTGTTGATGCTGCTGTTTATTCGCGGCAAGATATTGCCCGAGGCACACAACCCGGTGAACCGCTTCTTGATCTGGGCGTACCGGCCACTGATTGCCGCCGTGCTGCGCTGGAAGAAACTCACCGTGCTGGCGGCGCTGCTGGCGCTGGTGGTGTCGTGGTACCCGGCGTCGCAGCTTGGTTCGGAATTCATGCCCACGCTCAACGAGGGCACGCTGCTGTACATGCCCGCGTCGCTGCCGGGCATGTCGATCACCAAGGCGGCCGAGTTGCTGCAAACGCAGGACAAGATCATCAAAAGTTTCCCCGAGGTGGAGTCGGTGCTGGGCAAGGCCGGGCGCGCCAATACTGCCACCGATCCGGCTCCCACCGAGATGTTTGAAACCGTGATCAACCTCAAGCCCCAGTCGCAGTGGCGCGCGGGCCTGACCACTGACGCACTGATTGCCGAACTCGACCGCGCCTTGCAGTTTCCGGGTGTTGCCAATTCGTGGACCATGCCGATCAAGGCGCGCACCGACATGCTTTCCACTGGCATTCGCACGCCCATTGGCATCAAGGTGTTTGGCAAGGACCTGGAGCAGATGGAGCAGCTCGCGCGCCAAATTGAGGCGGTGGTGAAAACCGTGCCCGGCACCACCAGCGCCTTTGCCGAGCGCATCACCGGAGGCTTTTATCTCAACATCGACCCCGACCGCACCCAACTGGCGCGCTATGGCCTGGCCGTGGGCGACCTGATGGACGTGGTTGGCAGCGCGCTGGGTGGCGAGATGGTGACCACCACGGTGGAGGGGCGCGAGCGCTATGGCGTGACGCTGCGCTACCCGCGCGAGCTGCGCAGCAACCCGCAGCAGATTGCGCGCGAGGTGCTGGTGCCCACGATGGACGGGGCCATGGTGCCGCTGGGCCAACTGGCTCAGGTGACGCTGGCCAAGGGCACGCCCGGCATCCGCACCGAAAACGCGCTGCTGTCGGCCTACATCTACATCGACATCCGCGAGCGCGACATTG
>CAIPBW010000327.1 GCA_903863395.1 uncultured beta proteobacterium | reverse complement strand
TCATTGCGAGGAGCGCAGCGACGCGGCAATCCATGTCCCTTGGCTGTCATTGCGAGCGAAGCGCGGCAATCCATGCGGGCACAAAGCCATGGATCGCCACGGCCTGGCGGCCTCGCGATGACGCAGTGGCTTGGCCTCGCGATGACGGCTCGTTGCTGCGGCCTCGCTGAGGTTATGCCCTGGCGATGACGCGGTAGTGATCGCGGTACCACGCTACGAAGCGGCGCACGCCTTCTTCGATCGGGGTGGCGGGGACGAAGCCGACCCATTGGTGCAGGGCGTCGGTGTTGGCGTAGGTGCTGGGCACGTCGCCCGGTTGCAGCGGCAGAAAGTTCTTTTGCGCCGTCTTTCCGAGTTGCGCTTCCAGGCATTCAATGAACGCGAGCAAGGACGCAGGCCGGTTGTTGCCGATGTTGAAGATCCGGTACGGTGCATTACTGGTCGCCGGGTCGGCGCGCATCGGGTCGTAGGTGGCATCCGGCGTGGCAACGTGGTCCACCACACGGACCACGCCTTCCACTATGTCATCCACATAGGTGAAGTCGCGCTGCATCTGGCCCTGGTTGAAGACGTCGATCGCGCGCCCGGCAAGAATGGCCTGGGTAAACAGGAACAACGCCATGTCGGGCCGCCCCCACGGCCCGTACACCGTGAAGAAGCGCAATCCCGTGGTGGCCAACCCATAGAGGTGGCTGTAGGTGTGCGCCATCAGTTCGTTGGCCTTCTTGGTGGCGGCGTACAGGCTTACCGGGTGGTCCACGCCGTCGTGCTCAGAGAACGGCATTTTGGTGTTGCCCCCGTACACGCTGGAGCTTGATGCGTAGACCAGGTGCTGCACCCCCGTGTGGCGGCAGCCCTCGAGCACATTGAGAAACCCGACCACGTTGCTGTCCACGTAGGCGTGCGGGTTTTGCAGCGAGTAACGCACACCCGCCTGTGCCGCCAGGTGAACGACGCGCTCAAAGCGCTCGGCCGCAAACAGCGCCTGCATCTGCGCGCGCTCGGCAATGTCCAACTTGACAAAGCGGAAGTTGGGATGAACTGCCAGCCGCGCGAGGCGGCTGTTCTTGAGCGCCACGTCGTAGTAGTCGTTGAGGTTGTCCAGTCCTACCACCTCGTTGCCACGCGCAAGCAAGCGCTCTGCGGTGGTCATGCCAATGAAGCCCGCAGCCCCTGTGACTAGTATTTTCATGTACGGCTTTCGACGCGCGATGAGTTGAAACGCTGTCGAATGTCTTGCATGCAAGCCTTGCTGCGCTTGATAAATCACAAGCGCGCGTTGCCTGCGCCTCTTAAGCTCACACGGCACGGTGCAAGGGCGCTGCCTTCGGCGCGGCTTGCACACCATCACGGAGTAGCCATGGATCTTGAAGCGGCCCTTACCGAATGGGCTGCCCTACTCGGGCAGTCCAGCGTATTGCCCAGCGTAGAAGCCGCCGCGGCCTACGGCAGCGACACCGGCGCTGCAAGCCGCACCCTGCTTGCGGCGCTGCGCATTCGCGACGCTGCCGTACTGCCCGAAGTCATGCGCATCGCCAACCGGAACCGGGTGTGCGTGTACCCGATCAGCACCGGCAACAACTGGGGCTATGGCAGCGCGCTGCCGGTGCGCGACGGCTGCGTCATTCTGGATTTGTCTGCGCTGCAGAAGATTCTGGACTTTGACGCCGAGTTTGGTGTCGTGACACTTGAGCCCGGCGTCACGCAGAAGATGCTCGCCGACTTTCTGGACGCGCGCGCCGAGCCGTACATGGTGCCGGTCACAGGTGCAGGGCCACACTGCAGCCTGGTGGGTAACGCGTTGGAGCGAGGCTATGGCATCACCCCGCATGCCGACCACTTTGGCGCGGTCACCGATCTGCAGGCGGTGCTGCCCGACGGCAGCGTGTACCGCAGCGCCTTGCATGAAGTCGGCGGCGCAGAGTTGGCGCGGCTTTTCAAGTGGGGAATTGGTCCGTATTGCAACGGGCTGTTTACCCAGTCGGGCTTTGGCATCGTCACGCGCATGAGCATCGTGCTGGCGCGCCGCCCCGAGTGCGTCAAGGCCTGCGTGTTTGCCATTGACGACGATGCCCTGCTGGAGCGCGCGGTGGCGGCGGTACGCAACCTGCTGGTGAAGTTGCCCGGCACGCTGGGTGCGGTCAACCTGATGAATCAGCATCGCGTGCTGAGCATGGCCGCACCGTTTCCGTACAGCGACTTGGGTGCCAATGCCTTGATCCCCACGAGCCGCATTGCGCAGATGGCCAAGCAGTACCGCGTGGCGGCGTGGACCGGATTTGCCAGCCTGTATGGCACGCGCGAAGTTGTTGCCGCCGCACAAAGGGAGATCCGGCGCAGCCTCTCTGGCATCGGCCAGCGCATCCTGTTTCTGGCCCCACAGCACGCCGCCACCTTGTCGGGCCTGGCGCAGTGGATTCCGGGCGACCTGGGGCGGCGCATGCAGGAGCGCACGCAGATGCTGTCGCGCTCGCTCGAGCTGGTGGAGGGCCGCCCCAACGAAACCGCACTGGCGCTGGCCTATTGGCGCAACCGTGCGACGCCGCCGGATGGCCCGAAGAACCCCGCACACGATGGCTGTGGCCTGCTCTGGTACGCGCCACTGGTTCCGATGCGGCCCAGCAGCGTGCGCGCCTACGTTGACATGGTGTGCCAGGTGACGCAGCGCCATGCCATGGAGCCGCTG
>CAIPBW010000326.1 GCA_903863395.1 uncultured beta proteobacterium | reverse complement strand
CCTGCACCACCGCCTGCGCAAGCAATCCCCTATGCTATACTGCGCACCTTCGCGGCTGTAGCTCAGTTGGATAGAGTACTTGGCTACGAACCAAGGGGTCGTGGGTTCAATTCCTGCCAGCCGCACCAAATGAATCAAGGACTTATGCTCGAAAGGGTGTAAGTCCTTTCTTCTTTGTGGCGAAATGTGCACAACAATGTGCCCAACAAGTTGCTGGGCTAAATCTGGATAGTTGCCGCAACTGATTGCAGTCGAACCAGTTTTTCGTTCTATAAGTGTGCCACCCAGTCGTCTTTGCACTTTCGTCTGGTCAAATGTCGGCAGTAATCCAACAAAAAATCCATATGCCTGAGCAAATCCTTCGGGTATCGGGCATGCCTGTTCCAGCAAAGCTGGTGAGGCTACTCGTACGGTTTAGATAAAAATGCGCAACGCCATACCGCTGGTGTACGACGTCATTCTGGTGTCGTGAGCGTCGGGCTACACGTTTGCGGATGCAACGCCCAGAGAAACAATGGCCGACTGGCTGTGTGCCACGGCTCGGGCAATGACCTTCTTTGGTGGTGTCACTCAGCTCATCGTGCCCGACAACCCCAAGGCCATGATTGCCGATGCCACCGTAGTGAACCCGCCTTTGTGCGCATTGCGTTGGTGAGCCGCCACGCGCTGGCCACGGTGCAGGACTTCCACCGCTGTCTGCGTTACCCGCAGCTCCAGCACCTGGCTGACCAGTGCCTGGGGCACGCTGTATCCGGTGTTTCAGTTCAACGCCAGAATGACGCAGTTCGTGAACACATTGCCATCTGCGCGCCTCACGTGGTTCCGGGTTGCCATCTCGACGGACTTGGCCCAGACACCGCGGTTGTGCTCTGACGCTTGCGGCACCATGTTCGCCAACGAGAAACTCTGGGCCATGGCCTGGGCTGTTGGCATATCTCCGGCCGGTGCCATGTGGCCCCTGTCATACCCACTGTTCTTGTAGTCCTCCAGAGTCGCCCGCTCTGCACCTTGCGGGCCGCCACGAACTGCTTCTTTACGGCCTTGAATTGGAGCACCAGTAAGCAGACCGTCGTGGACAGCCGCTTAGTGTCTTATGACGCCGGCCACTTTTCCCCGATGCACCACGAAAATGGTGTTCGCAACGCGCTCGCGATCATTGCCTGAGGTTGTGACGCGATGCCCCCCCGATTCACATCAGGCCCAATGTGGCAGACCGTGTCACAGCCACGCCCACAATATAGGACACGGCAGCCAGTGCCGCCAAAAAGGATATGAATTGCAGTACGCCACTGACGCCACGGCGCAAAGCCATCGTTCCCAAACCAATATACAGGAGCAAGGCAACAACCTTGGCAGTTAGCCATGTTTGTGCAATGGGGTACTGGTGGCTCTGCCAGGCCAGAGTGATCGCAGCGCCAAGCAGTAGCGTGTCAATCAGATGCGGTGCTATGCGCAGCCAACCCCACCGGCGCCAGGGCCATCCTGCTGTCTGCATAACTCCACGTACAACAAACATGGAAATACTCAATGCGGCGCAGGCGATATGAAGATGGCGAATCAGGACGTAGTTCATCGTGCTTGAGAACTGGTAGAGGTTTTGACAGGACTGAAACCTGGCATAACTTGGTCGGCGCCGTCTTTCAAGGTTTGCATTACACAGGAAGCGTATACGATTGTGACTTGGCCATGTTGTGGAACGAACTCACTAAAAATCCGTCACCAAGGATAAATTCAAGTGCCTTCCAGGTTGGCTGTAAGCATCTACAACGCTGGAGTTCGCGGCCAGGCCTTGTATATCAGACCAGCGCCAGTACTTTTTGTTGCTCAGGTTGTCAATCGCAAGATTGATCCGCAGTTCCTTGCGAACACGCCATTGCGCATGCAGATCCAGTGTCGTTACAGCTGGCAGCGTCAACTGTTCAATGCGTGGCGGACTCACTGGCTTGGGCAGGTAGGGACTCTCCAGGTCAGCCATTAATTTTGCAGCGTAGTGGGTTGCGTCCAGTTTGAGTACCCACTTGGGCCGCTCCAACTTCAGCCCGAAGCCGGATTTCGCCGGGTCGATCGAGTTCAGCGGCAGCCCGGTCGACTTGTCCACGCCACGCGACTGTCCATAGAAGAAGGGCGTGCTCACTGTTACGCCTTCCATCGCACCCCACGGCACTGCCGCCTTGAACTCAAAGCCGTGAATTGTTGCGCTGTCGATATTCACCGTTTGAAACAGCAACGGGTCGCCAGCAACACCGGTTCCTCCCAGTGGTTTTTTGTCAACAATCAACTGGGAATAATTGCCGACGAAAAAGGCCAACTCAAAGTTGCTGGCGCCCAACCTTGCGCGCATGCCAAATTCCAGGCTGTTGCTGGTTTCGGGTTTCAGGTCCGGATTGGCCAGCAGCGTCACAAATGTGCTGGGCGTCGGGTTCTCGGTAAAGCCATTGATCTGCGCACCGTTGGGTGCGCGAAAGCCGCTGGCATAGTTGCCAAACAATCGCCACTCGGGAGTCATCTGGTAGAGAACTCCCAATTTGGGCGACACATTGGATCCAGACAGCGACTTGCCCGGGATTGGCGCGGGCGGTGAATAGCCGGCCTGGGTCAGGACGTTCAGTGAGAACTGTTCAAAACGCAAACCCGGCGTCACACGCCAGCGGGCTTCACTGAATTCGCTTTGGGCGTACAACGCGACACTGCTGTCACGCGTGTCGGGGAAGTACTTCTTTGGGACATACGCCGGTAGCGGCGCCGGGTCGAAACCGTCGAACCAACTGCTGACATCGGTGCGCGCATAGTCTAGCCCGTAGGTGATTCGCTGCGACCACTGACCGGGCAGTGGCAGTATCTTGTCTGCCTGCACACCGGCTTGCAAGGCTCGCTCGCCGTATGCCGTCTCGCGCATGCGCAGACCGGCGTCGTTGCGCCGGGTCTGACCGTTTTCCTGGGCGGCGCTGTTTTGCACACTCAGTACCGTCTGCAATCGATCAAACCAAGGTGCGTCCGGCGTGTAACTCGCGTGCCAGGCCAGACGTTCACGTTGCAGGTTCTTCGCGGCACTTTCATCAACTACCGACGCGGCGCCAAGTGGCGCCTTGGCACGACTCGACAGCAGTTCAACTTCGGAACTCTTCTGCACATACTCGAAGGTCAGCACATGCTTCTGAGAGACGTCGGGGCGCAGCACGAGTTTGCCCAGCAGTGAGCCACCCCGGTCTGCCTGCGGATTGGGCGTCGTTCGATCGACATTGGCAATGTCATTCGTTCCCATGCTCTGCAGCCCGGCAGAGCGCGTTGTTGTGCCGGTCAGCAGCCACTGCAGGGTCGGGTCAACGCGTGTCGCCAGCGTCGCTGCCAGAGTGGTTCCATGATCATCGCCGCTGGAACTTAGCGCAAGTCTGCCACCCGTCATCCTCGCAGTGCCATCATTTGCGCTCAAAAAGTCGGCTGGCTCGTGCGTGACGAAGTTGATCAGACCAGCCAGGGCGTCAGACCCGTACAGGACCGAACTCGGTCCACGCACCAGTTCAATTTGCTTGAGCAAGCCCAGCGACAAGGTGTCGCGGCCAAAGGCATTGTTGCCATTGATGTAGCTGCGCGGCAAGCGCACACCGTCAACCAGCATCAGCACCCGATTGCCATCTTGACCGCGAATGTTGAATCCCGCGTTGCCGTCGCGACCAGTCGGGTTACCCGCTCCCGTTACCGTGAAACGCGAGGGTGAATGTTTGACCGAAACGTTGGCCCAGCCATTCTCGATATCGCGAATGTCGCCCATCTGGCCAGTTTCCAGATCGGCTGCGTTCAATACTTCCATCGACACCGGCAGATCATCGCGCAATTGTTCGTTGCGTGAAGCACTGACCACAACGGTCTGCAACTCCGCCGAAACCTCCTGCCTTGAAGACTGCGCCCAGCCATCGGACGCCGCGCCACCAGCCACGAAACCCAGCAAGATGATCGTCGGCCAGCGGCGGCTGGTGCTTGCTGATGAGGTCTTGGAAGTCGCGGATTTCATTCAAAAAAAGAGCAAAAATCTGAGGCGAGGCCGAATGCTAGCGCATCAAATGCTTACCAGCCGGTGACTGAACCTTACGATCTCCTGTATTTCAGATCTACATGCAAATTTCTTAAGCCAAATGAAGTAATTGACGTCTGCTTCGAGACAAAGTTGTCACTACTCGCGCGTCACGTTTGAATGTTGGATGAGACTTCATGTCGCAAATTCGTCCGTCCGCCGCAGCACAGGATTCAGACAAGTCGACTCCCCTGCACTGGAATACGTCTCCAAGGTTCTGAATGAAGTGGGGTTGGCAAAGGCTGCTCGCTATCGACAAACGCGGTATCCGGATCGTCGAAGAAAGCGGCTGGCCTGCTACTGCGCTCACTCGGCGTCTGGCTTCAGCGCGTGGTGCCTTCGGAAGGCGATAGCTTCATCCCCACGTTGTAATTGCTGATCGGTTTTGACATTGGCAGGCGCTTCAATTCCTTGAAGGTCCGCGCGTCATACACGATCAAGGCGCCATCCATCTCGCACATACTGGCCAGCGCGTAGCGACCATCGCGCGTAAACCCGATGTGGGACAAGGTACGACCCGGTTCACGCACCTGGGCGCGCACCTCAAGAGTTCGCTTGTCTATTATCGTGATGGCGTCCCGGGCAATGGGACTCGGCATCGAGCCGACCCAGGCGTACGCCGAGTTTTCATGGCTTCGGATGAAAAAACCCGGCCCTGGCGTGCTGATGGTTTTGACAACCTTCCAGGTCTTCATGTCCACCACGGTCAACGCCCCGTCTTGCAGGTTCGATGAAGCCAGCGCTACGGTACCTTTCGAGACAAACGCAACGCCGGTACCCAGATGCGGTATGCCCGGCAGCGGGAAATCGGCAATGCGTCGGCGCACATCCAGATTCACAACCTGGGCGCCAACCGGCTTGCCACCTTGGTTGATCGTAGTGCCGACCGCATGACGATAGGACTGATCGAAGAAGAAGTCTTCAAGGGGCTCATCCAGCAGCGTGCGTCGTACCCCAAGGAAACCGGGCTTGGCCAGGCCTTCGCCCATTCTGTAGTCATGCACCAGGCCATCGAAAATGGGTTCGGCTTTTGGATCGTAGGAAATTTCCCATAGTTCCGGGATGTCTTTCATCGCCACAATAAAGCTGTGACGGGGTGTGGCGTCGTAGACGGCGGCTACGCGCGAGGCGGTCTTGCCGTCCAGCGTTGCCGCAGGGTAACTGCGCACGAGGTTCAAGTCGGCGTCGAACAACACCAGCGTCCTGGGCACGTAGTTGGCCGCCATGATCCAGTGCCCGTCACCTGACAGCGCCAGGTTGCGCATGTCCAGTCCGGCGCGCACTTCGGCCACTGGCGTTAGATTCCACAAGTCGTACTTGGTGACCCAGCCATCGTGCGTGCCGAAGTAAACAAAGCGCCCATCCGGCGTGAATTTCATTTCGCCGTGTAGTGCATTGCGCGAGGCAAAGCGGTGAATGACTTCAAATCGATCGCCATCGACTAGTGATACATGGTGGTCGCCGGCTTCCACGACAACAACCAGGTTCATGGGGTCTGCTTGCCAGCGCGGCTTTGGCGGCAGCGCTGCGGCCTCCGGCTTCTCGAATCTGGAAAAACGAATGCTGGCTTCGCCCCACTGCTGGGTCGGACCGGGCGGCCCCAGAGTCACGGCACCGGCGCTGAGTACGCCCATAAAGGCAAGCAAAAAGGGCACTCGCTTCATCGCGAGGCGCAACGAAGCGGCAATCGCAATAACAGCCCCCCGCTTTGTTGATCTACGCGAGTCTCAATGAAACCCTACAAAGTCAAAATCCACTGCACGGCCGTTTTCAGATCAGCATCGCTGATTTTCTCGACTGGATTGGGCGACATCGGAATCGGACCCCAGACGCCCGGACCGCCAGCACGCACCTTCGGTAGCAGTTTGGCGAGCACATCCTGGCCTTTGTATTTTTTGGCAATGTCTTTCAACGCCGGCCCCACCACTTTAACGTCGACCTTGTGGCAAGCCATACAGCCTGACTTGGTCATAATTTCTTCACCAGTGGCGGCCTGCGCGCCAAGGCTTAGCAAGGCCGCGCTGGCAAGGCACAACAGATTCAGTGTTTTCATTTCAGTTTCCTTAAAAGATGGGGCGCCACCACGACGCCCTATTCATTGAGTTTCAATAGACGTCGTGTTGCGTGTTGTTGACGTTGAATTTGCCGGTCGGTGTGATCAGTCGCGGATCCTTGATCACCGCCTTGAGCTTGCGTGTCTTGTCATCCACGATCACCAGCGCGGAGGTCTTGTCTTTGGCGCTCCATACCGAGAACCAGACTTCATCGCCGGCCATGTTGTATTCAGGCTGCACGATGCGCCGGGCACCATCGTCCTTGATGCCTGCCCAATCGCCGATCGGTAGCACCTCGAAACCCTTGTCCAGTTTCTTGATGTCGTACACCGCCACCGACTGTGACAACTTGGCGTCCGGATTGAGCGGCGTGTCAACCCACAGATTCCGGGATTTCGGATGGGTCTTGATAAACAGCGAACCGCCGCCCTGAGCCTTCAGGGTTTCGACCACGTGCCAGGCCTGCATCTTGTGCTTGATCGGGTCGGTTCCAATCAGGCTGATGGTCTCATCACCGAGGTGGCTGGTGGCCCAAACCGGACCGAACTTCGGATGAATAAAGTTGGCTCCACGGCCGGGATGCGGCACCTTGCCAACATCAATCAGCGCGGTCAGTTTGTCTTCTTTGGTGTCGACCACCGCAATCTTGTTCGATGCGTTGGCTGCGGTCAGGAAGTAGCGCCCGGTTGAATCCATGCCGCCATCGTGCAGAAACTGCGCGGCATCGATAGTCGTCACCTTCAGGTTCTTCAAGTCCTTGTAACTGACCACGAGGATCTTGCCGGTTTCCTTGGCATTAACAATGAACTCGGGGTTGAAGTGTGAAGCCACGATCGCTGCCACGCGTGGCTCAGGATGGTATTCCTGGGTTCCGACCGTGACGCCGCGGGTTGACTCGATGCGTATCGGTTTGAGGGTGTCACCATCCATGATCACGAACTGGGGCGGCCAATAACTCCCAGCGATCGCCAACTTGTCTTCGTAACCCTTGAACTTGGATGTCTCGACCGAGCGCGCTTCCAGACCGATCTTGATTTCGGCGACGTTGGAGGGTTCCTCCATCCAGAGATCGATCAAGTTGATGCGGGCGTCACGACCGATGACATAAAGATAGCGCCCAGATGAGGACATACGCGAAATATGCACCGCATAACCGGTCTTGATGATCTTGACGATCTGTTTGCTTTTGCCGTCGATCAGGGCGATCTCGCCAGCGTCGCGCAGCGTAACTGAGAACAAATTGCCCAGATCCAGTTCGTTCATCTTCTTGGTCGGACGCTTGTCCGGGGCGACGGTGACCTTGAGCGATGCCATCATTTCTTTCATGCCCCATTCCGGAGGTGTTGGCGGCTCGTGCTGGATATAGCGTGCCATCAGGTCGACCTGATCGTCAGTCAACTCACCGGAGGTACCCCAGTTGGGCATGCCACCAGGCGAGCCGTACTTGATAAAAATTTTCAGGTACTCAGTTCCGTTGGGAATCGTTTTGTCCGTAGTAAGCGGCTTGCCGGTGGCACCCTTGCGAAGCACGCCATGGCAGCCGGCGCAGCGCTCGAAGTAGATCTTGCGCCCAGCATCAAATTCCACCTGCGTCATCGGCGGCGCCTTCGGGTTCAGACTGTGCACCAAGGGCACATTGCCCACCGGCGATGAGTCGCCGACGTGATAGGCTTTTTCGGTGGGCGCCAGCGGCTTTTCCTGCGCCTGTGTGCCACCGATCAGGGCCACCAGCAGTGTTGCCGCGACACTAGCCAAGCGTAAGTTGTTCATAAGTTTGACTCCATATTTGTTTGTAGCCCAAACAGTAACGGTACGTATCGTCAGACACATTGCGCAGGGCAGCAACGCTTGTGTGTACCGGGCCCAATGATCTCCGTGGAGAGCAAACACGTCCTTAATCTGGCATAAGGATTAAGCGAAGCAGAAAACACCTTGTCCGGTCGCCTCCAATTTGGGCGGGCCAGACCATTTTTGTTGTTCTCGATGCAACATTACCTGTGGCGCGGTGGATGCGAATCTGGCCACCAAGGGTCCCGGCAACGCTTCGCTCGTTCCCGGCGCGGTGTGTGACCGACAGGCTGCTGCGCTGTGCGCCCACTGTTGACTTTCTTGTATTCCCATTAGAGGCGCAGTCGTTCGGAACTTTGAAACACCACAAATCACCTGCCTTTTACGCATTCAAGTTGTTCTGTCGCATAACTGGTCCAGTCTGTGGTCCTCGGGTGAGGCGGGGCAGTAAACGGCGGCGTCTCGACAGGGGTGAGAAAATGTGCTTTTACAAAATGAAGTGGATGTTGCCGTGCCCAAGCTTGAAACTTTGCCCCTGGATAAACATGATTTCGAAGTGCTGGCAGATTTTCGCTACCAGATACGGAAATTCTTGCGATTCAGCGAGAAAGTCATACACGAGCAAGGCATAACGTCCTTGCAGTATTTGTTGTTGCTCCAGATCAAAGGCTATCCAGGCCGCGACTGGGCAACGGTTGGCGAACTGGCGGAGCGCCTTCAGTCGCACCACCATGGCGTTGTCGCTCTGGTTTCTCGCTGTGAAAGCTTGGGCCTTGTCGTACGCCAGCGTTCAGATGAGGACCGGCGTCGCATTGAAATTCATTTGCTCAAGAAGGGTGAAAAAATGCTCCACAAACTGGCGCGTCTGCACCGGGCGGAGTTGTTGTCCCGCCAAGGCCGCTTCGTCGTACCGGACATAAAGATGTTTCAGCACGGATAGTGTGCGTGGTGTGCGCGGGCAGCGGAAGTTTGAGGTCTGCTGTTCGCGGTCACCGTCTGCGGTCTGTGCTGCATCAATAAGCCGAGAGACCTAGCTGAAACCCTGTCGGTAATGCTCGCGCCGACGTTCTTCCCAGACAAACTCTTCCAACGCCGGATCCATAGCGTTTCGGGAAGAAATGATGCCGATCAGGCCCTCATTCTCGATGACGGGTAAATGGCGAAAGCCGTTCTCGTGCATGAGCAGCATGGCGTGACCGTAAGACTTCTCGGGACCAATGGTGATCGGTTGCGCGGTCATCACATCCTGAAGTGGTGTCGTTTTGGGATCCAAGCCCTGCGCGGTGACGCGAAATACGGCATCCCGCTCGGTAAAGATACCGATGAGACAACCATCGCCCGTGACAAGGACGGCGCCGACATTCCGGGTTTGCATCAATCTGCAGGCATTGCTGACGGTCTCGTCCGCTGTAGCCGTGAGAAATTTTTTCGGTTCGATCACATTTCGAATACTCTGACTGAACATAAGCGTCCTCGTGCTGAAAACAAAGTGTCTTGATCAAGCAGGGCAGCAATAGGTCAGCTGCCGCCGCCCCCACGCTTCAACCCTGCGACTTTGCGTTGTCGTTTGGGTTTACCCGCTTGACCGTGCAAATATATCATCTTATGATGCAATTGTGACGCCGCAACAGCGACGCACAGAACTTGCACCTGACTCCTTCAGGCTTCGTGAGCCCTCGGGCCTTGCGATTCAATCCTGATTTGCCCGGGAAAGTGCAAATTTCTTAAGACACATGAAGGAAATGGAGCGTGCTTTCAGAGAAAGTCGAACCGCGCTGCGAATTGACCTTCGACGGCGGCCTTCTATATGAAACAAGGAGATTTACGATGTCGCAAAACAACGATCCGGGCGCAGCACATGTTGTGACCGAGGATCCCAACGAGCCAGTGCCGTTCATGCAGCAGTTGCTGGACAACCCGTTCATTCTTCTTTTCCTCGGCGTCATGGTGCCAATGCTGGTCTACACGCTGTGGGGTGTGATTGACATCCTCACCGTGCCGCTTGCCAAGTAGCCGCGGTTCTTCGAACCCTGATTCAAACGCGCATAAAAGGAGACCCTCACAATGAGCGCCATATTGCCCCCTGCTGAACGACTGTGGTGGAAACATCCGCTGGACCGTGTTGAAGGTACCTGGATCGTGATTGCACTTGTGTGGTGCCTGACCATGTTTGCCATGATGGTCGGCTGGCACGTCTGGGGTAAGCAAAACCTCTCGACGGAAACCTATAAAACCACGCCTGAAAAATTCACGCAAAAGGCACAGGCGGTGGTGGACAAGTACACCGTCCGCACTGAGTCGTACAAGAACGCGGGCGGTCAGGATGAAAAGATTCCGGTCGTCGCCCCCCCGCCCGGAAGCGACGTCTATCTGGTTGCGCGTCTGTGGAATTTCTGGCCGATTATCGAGTTTGAAAAGGACAAGACCTATCGCCTGCACATCACGTCGCTGGACTACAACCACGGCTTTTCACTGCAACCGGCCAACATCAATATCCAGATCGTGCCTGGCTACGAGCATGTGGTGAAGGTCACGCCCAACCAGGCCGGCACCTACTCGGTTGTTTGCAACGAATACTGCGGCATCAACCACCACACCATGGTTGGTCGCATTTACGTGAAATAAGGTGGCACACATGACAACAACAACTTACCGGACCTGCCCTCGTTCAGGCCTGCAATTCGAATCACAGGCCGAAAAGCTGATGATCGTCAACGCCTTTGTGGCGGTTGTGGCGCTTCTGGTCGGCGGCATCCTGGCAATCGGGGTGGTACTCACGCGCTGGCCTGCCGTGCATTGGCTCGGGGCCGATACCTTCTACATGGTGCTCACCGCGCACGGCATTGACATGCTGATCTTCTGGATCATCTTCTTTGAAATCGCTGTTCTGTACTTTGCTTCCTCGACGCTGCTGCGGTGTCGACTGGCCACACCAAAGGTGGCTTGGGCTGCCTTCGTGCTGATGCTGGTGGGTGCCGTGACCAACAATATCGCCGTGTTCCAGGGTGGCTCGAGTGTGATGATGACCTCCTATGTGCCGATGATGGCCTCACCCTGGTTTTATCTGGGGCTGATCCTGTTCGCTGTCGGTGCGTTGATCGCCTGCTTTGTGTTCTTTGGCACGCTGGTCGTGGCCAAGCGCGACAAGACCTATCAGGGTTCGGTGCCGCTGGTGACCTTCGGTGCCATCACGGCGGCGATCATCGCGGTTTTCACGATTGCCTCGGGTGCCATCATCCTGATCCCGACCTTCCTGCTGTCGGTCGGCATCATCAAGGAGGTTGACCCTCTGATCTACCGCACCATCTGGTGGGCATTCGGTCACTCTTCACAGCAGATCAACGTCGCCGCCCATATCTCCATCTGGTACGCGGTTGCCGCCATTGCCTTCGGCGCCAAGCCGATGTCCGAGCGGGTCAGCCGCGGCGCCTTCCTGCTCTACATCCTGTTCCTGCAACTGGCCAGCGCGCATCACCTGCTGGCTGACCCGGGCGTCAGCACCGCGTGGAAAGTTGTCAACACCAGCTACTTCATGTACTTCGCCGTGCTGGCTTCGATGATCCATGGTTTGACGATTCCCGGCGCGATCGAGGTTGCGCAGCGCGCCAAGGGCTACAACAACGGACTGTTTGAGTGGCTGCGCAAGGCTCCCTGGGGTAACCCGGTATGGTCTGGCGTCTTCATCTCGATCATCGGCTTCGGCTTCCTGGGCGGCATTTCCGGCGTCATGATGGGAACCGAACAGCTCAACATGATCATCCACAACACGGTCTATGTGCCGGGTCACTTCCACGCCACCGTGGTGGTCGGCACAACGCTGACCTTCATGGCGCTGACCTTCTTCCTGATCCCGGTGCTGTTCAAGCGTGAAATGATCAATCCGGCCCTGGCCAAATGGCAGCCTTATCTGTTTGGCTTCTCGATGTACTTCTTCTGCCTCGTGATGATGGGTGCCGGCACCCTGGGCGTTTCGCGGCGCCATTGGGACATGAGCTTTGGCGGTGCAGGCATGGCCTACGAGTGGCCGGGTGCAGCCTACCTGATGATGGGTCTGGTTGGTATTGCTGGGGTGGCCGCCATCGCCGGTGGTGCCATCTACATCTACATCACGGTCGGGTCCCTGTTGTGGGGCAAGAAGCTTGCCGGTGGTGACGTCAGTGCCAAGTTCACGCCAATTCCACCCACAGCACCAACCGCCGTCGCGCAGAGCTACGGCTCGGCCGGCTTCGCAGCACCGGGGACTTTCGCGCTGGCGATGGTCTTTCTGGTTTCTTTCATCCTGTACTACTTCATCAACTGGAAATATTTGTCGCAAGTTTGGGGCTTGAGCTGATTCGATGACGGGGGCGCGCATGCCCTCGTCTATGAATCTGCTTGAACTCATCTCTGAATATTTTGAACCCCGCATCCAAACCATGAACAGCACCCCCATACCGCGCACCAGCCTTGCCCGCACCGTGCTGGGCGTGTTCAAGCTGCGCATCGGCTTCATGATCATGATCACCGCTCTGGTCGGTATGGTGGTGTCGACCGGCCCGAGCCCCGGGATTGTCAAAGTACTGGTACTGGCCCTGACGGTCTTGCTGGCTTCGGCCAGTGCTGGCGCCTTCAATCAATACTACGAGCGCGACAGCGACCGCCTGATGGCGCGCACGCGCGGGCGAGCCTTTGTCACCGGCGCTCTGCCGCATACGCCGGCCTGGCTGGTGTTGATCGCGCTGCTGCTGATCGTTGCAGTCTGGGCCGCTGCGCACTGGCTTAACCCGAGTGCCGCCATGTTTGTTTTCCTGGGCGCCTTCTTCTACGCCGTGGTCTACACCGTCTGGCTCAAACGTCGCAGTTGGTTGAACATCGTGGTCGGCGGTCTTGCCGGAAGTTTTGCCGTGCTGGCCGGCGCCGCTGCGGTCGACCCGGTGCTCGGTCCGCTGCCGTGCCTGCTGGCAGCGGTTCTGTTTCTCTGGACGCCGCCCCACTTCTGGAGCCTCGCGATTGCCAATCAGGCCGAGTACGAGGCTGCGGGTGTGCCCATGCTGCCGGTGGTGGTGGGCGTGCCGCGCGCTTCACGCATCGTGCTGCTGAGCACGATGGCGCTGGCCATCACCTCGTTGCTACCGATCTTCTTTGGTGCAGGAATCATCCATTTTGTCGGTGCTGCCACGGGCGGCGGCTACTTTGTTTACAAGGCCTGGTTGCTGGCGCGTGCACCTTCGCGCAAGACCGCGATGGGCTCATTTTTCGCCTCCTTGATTCAATTGAGCTTGCTGCTGGTTGCGACCACTCTGGACAGCTTGTTGTGATGGGCAT
>CAIPBW010000325.1 GCA_903863395.1 uncultured beta proteobacterium | reverse complement strand
CGTGCACCTCAACGGCACCTTGTTCGGCCAGCCCGATGCGGGCACCGACATGGTGTTCAACTTTGCCCAACTGATTGCCCACGCCGCCAAGACGCGCGAGCTGGGTGCCGGTGCGGTCATTGGCTCGGGCACGGTGTCCAACAAACAAGGCGGCCTGCACGGCTCGTCGGTGGCCAACGGCGGCGTCGGTTACTGCTGCATTGCCGAAGTGCGCATGTACGAAACCATCGAAACCGGCAAACCCCAAACCCCGTACCTGCAGTTTGGCGACCGCGTGCGCATCGAGATGTGCGACCGCCAGGGCGCGTCGATCTTTGGTGCCATCGAGCAACAGGTTGCGCCCTACCACCGCCCCTGAACAACGCGCCTGGCGCGCATTGCTTTTTTCCTTGACCCTTAGAACTCTGACTTCGCCATGACCCACCCACTCTTTGAAAAACACCACGCCAAGCTCGACGCCGCACGCAACGCCATCCACACCCGGGGCTACTGGGCTGCCTACAACGAAATGCCCAGCCCCAAGACCTACGGCGAAACCGCCGCCGACGATGGCAAGAAGGCGTTTGAAGCGCAGCTTGGGCAGAAGTTTGAACTCGGTCAACCCGGCACCACGGGCTGGTTCGGCGGCGAGGTCTCGCCCTATGGCGTGGCGCTCAACGTGCTCTACCCGGTGTGCGAAGTCCAGACCCTGATCGACGCCGCCCAGGCCGCCATGGCACCGTGGCAGGCGCTTGGCGTGGAGGGCCGCACCGGCGTGTGCATTGAAATGCTCGACCGTCTCAACGCCAACAGTTTTGAGCTGGCGCACGCGGTCATGACCACCACCGGCCAGGGCTGGATGATGGCGTTCCAGGCCGGTGCTGCACACGCGCAGGATCGGGGTCTGGAAGTGGTGGCCTATGCCCACCGCGAGCAGAAGTTTGTGCCGTCTGAGGCCACTTGGGAAAAGCCCCAGGGCAAGAACCCGCCGCTGGTGATGAAGAAGCACTTCGAGATCGTCGGCCGCGGCGTGGCCGTGGTTGTGGGCTGCGGCACCTTCCCCACCTGGAACACCTATCCGGGCCTGTTTGCCGCGCTGGCCACGGGCAATGCGGTCATCGTCAAGCCGCACGAACATGCCATCCTGCCTGCCGCCATCAGCGTGCGCATCCTGCGCGCGGTGCTCGCTGAGCAGGGACTTGACCCCAATCTGGTCACGCTGTGCGTGGCGCAGCAGCGCGAAAGCACGCAGACGCTGGTCACGAACGCGGCGGTCAAGTCGGTGGACTTTACCGGCAGCAACACCTTTGGCACCTGGCTGATGGAGCACTGCCGCCAGGCCCAGGTGTATGCCGAACTGGCCGGCGTCAACAACATCGTGATCGACTCTACCGACGCCTACAAGGCGATGCTGCGCAATCTGGCGTTTACGCTCTCGCTCTACAGCGGCCAGATGTGCACCACCTCGCAGGCGCTGTTTGTGCCCGCCGCAGGGATTGACACCGACGAGGGCCACAAGAGCTACGACGAGGTCTGTGTCGATCTGGCGCGCGCCATCGAAGCCGTGCTGGCCAAGCCCGAAGTGGCACTGGCGGTGCTGGGCGCGGTGCAATCCGCCGCTACGCTGGAGCGCATTGCGCTGGCCAACAGCGGCCAGATTGGCACCGTGCTGCTGGCGTCCAAAGCGCTCGACAACCCCGAGTTCCCGCAAGCGCAGGTGCGCACCCCGGTGCTGCTGGCGTGCGACGCCGCCGATGAGTCGGCCTATATGCAGGAGCGCTTTGGCCCGATCACCTTTGTCGTCAAGGTGGCCGACACGGCCAGCGCCATCGCCCTGTCCGAGCGCGTGGTGGCCACCCACGGCGCGCTCACGGTGGGCGTGTACAGCACGCGCGCCGAGGTGGTGGACGCCATGGCGGCTGCCACCTGGCGCTCCAAGGTGGCCTTGTCGATCAACCTCACCGGCGGCGTGTTTGTCAACCAATCGGCTGCGTTTTCGGACTACCATGGCACCGGCGGCAACCCGGCTGCAAACGCTGCCTATACCGACTCTGCGTTTGTGGCCAACCGCTTCCGTGTTGTCCAACGCCGCTACCACGTGTGAGACCCTGCCATGACCTTTGAAAACATCCTGTTTGAAGCGCGTGAGGGCGTAGCCCGCCTCACGCTCAACCGCCCCGACAAGCTCAACAGCTTTAACGGTGCCATGCATGCCGAACTGCGCACCGCGCTGGCCACGGTGCAAAGCGACAAGAGCATCCGCGTGCTGGTGATCAGCGGCGCGGGCCGCGCCTTTTGCGCCGGTCAGGACCTGGCCGATCCGGCCATGGCCATGGGCCCGATGCAGCCCGACATCGGCAACGTGGTCGAACAACACTACAAGCCGCTGATCCTGACGCTGCAAAGCCTGCGTGTGCCCACCGTGGCCATGGTCAACGGCATTGCCGCAGGCGCGGGTGCCAGTCTGGCGCTGGCGTGCGACCTGGTGGTGGCGGGGCGCTCGGCGTCGTTTCTGCAGGCGTTCAGCAAGATCGGGTTGATTCCCGACACCGGCGGCACCTGGTTCCTGCCGCAGCGCGTGGGCATGGCACGCGCCATGGGCCTGGCGCTGCTGGCCGACAAGCTGCCGGCCGAAAAAGCCGCCGAGTGGGGCCTGATCTGGCAGGTGGTGGACGACAGCGAGTTGGTCGCTCACGTGGGCAAACTCGCCGCGCAACTGGCCACCATGCCGACCAAGGCGCTGGTGCGCACGCGCCAGGCCATGCACGCCGCGCCCAACCACACGCTGGAGCAGCAACTCTCGTTTGAAGCGGGCTTCATGCGCGAGCTCGGCTGGTGCCACGACTTTGCCGAAGGCTCTGCCGCGTTCCAGGAAAAGCGCGCACCCCGTTTCACCGGAGAGTAGCCCCATGAGCGCAGCGCTTTCAAGCCAGTGTGTGGTGGCGGTCATTGGTGCGGGCGCCATGGGCGCGGGCATTGCCCAGGTGGCCGCAGCCGCCGGGCACCGCGTGCGCTTGCTCGACAACCAAGCCGGTGCCGCAGCGCGCGCTGTCTCTGGCATTGCGGCGCAGTTTGACAAGCTCGCCGCCAAGGGCAAGTTGAGTGCCGAGCAAGCCCAGGCCGCCAGCGCGCGCCTTCTGGTGGCCGAGCAGTTGAGCGACCTGGCCGACGCCACGCTGGTGATCGAAGCCATCGTGGAAAACCTGCAGGTCAAGCAAAAACTGTTTTGCGATCTGGAGGCGCTGGTTGGGACGGATTGCATTCTGGCTACCAACACCTCGTCGATTTCGATCACCGCCATTGGCGCGGCGCTCAAACGCCCGCAGCGTCTGGCCGGGCTGCACTTCTTCAACCCGGCACCGCTGATGGCGCTGGTGGAAGTAGTCTCGGGGCTGGCTACCGACGCACCGGTGGGTGCCACCTTGTTTGCCACGGCGGCGGCCTGGGGCAAGACCCCGGTGCACGCCAAGTCCACGCCGGGCTTTATCGTCAACCGCGTGGCACGCCCCTATTACGCCGAAGCCTTGCGCGTGCTCACCGAAGGCGGGGCCGATTGCGCCACGCTTGACGCCTGCTGCCGCGAAGCCGGTGGCTTTCGCATGGGGCCGTTCGAGCTGATGGACATGATTGGCCACGACGTCAATTTCGCCGTCACGCGCTCGGTCTGGAACGCCTATTTCTGCGACCCGCGCTTTCTGCCCTCGCTCATGCAGCAGGAGCTGGTGGACGCAGGCTTTCTGGGGCGCAAGAACGGGCGCGGCTTTTACTGCTACGACGCGCAGGCCGAAAAGCCTCTGCCCGCCACCGAGGCCGCGCAGCCCACGCCGGGCGAGATCGTGGTGTACGGCAGTTCACCGGCAGCGCGCGCGCTGGCCGCACGCCTGAGTGCGCGCGCTGTGGCGTTTACCCAGCAGAGCGCGCAGGGCGAGTTGTTGGCGCGTGCGGGCGCAGCCACGCTGTGTGTGACCGACGGGCGCAGTGCCACACGTCGCGCGGCCGAAAGCGCCACGCCCAACACCGTGTTGATCGACCTGGCGCTGGACTACGCCACTGCCACACGGCTGGCCATCAGCGTGGCAGCGCAGTGCGCGCTCGAGGCCACGCATGCGGCTGTTGGGCTGCTGCAGGCCGCAGGCTTTGCCGTCTCCACCTTGCGTGATGTGCCGGGGTTGATGGTGATGCGCACCGTGGCCATGCTGGCCAACGAGGCCGCCGACGCCGTCAACCAGGGCGTGTGCGATGTGGCCGCAGTGGACACCGCCATGCGCCTGGGCGTCAACTATCCGCAAGGGCCGCTGGCCTGGGCCAACGCCATGGGCGTGGCGCAGGTGGGCACCGTGCTGGGCCACCTGGCCGATACCTATGGCGAAGACCGCTACCGCACTTCGCCCCTGATCCAACACCACATTTACGCAGCAAAGGCATTCGCATGACCGACCAACCCACCGAACCCCAAGCCCTGGCCGACGCCGTCACGCAGGCCATGTGGGCGCGCGACCAGGCCGCGCGCAGCCTGGGGCTGCAGATTCTGAGTGTCAAGCCCGGCTACGCGCTGTTGGCCATGACGGTGCGCCCTGACATGGTCAACGGCCACCACATTTGCCACGGCGGCCTGATCTTCACCCTGGCCGACAGCGCCTTTGCCTACTCGTGCAACAGCT
>CAIPBW010000324.1 GCA_903863395.1 uncultured beta proteobacterium | reverse complement strand
GCGCCGATTTTCCGGGCATTTGACGGCATGAGGCGCGGGCCCCTGCCCCAATCCCTGCGGCGATGCAAGCACCAAAGAAGTCACGCGCATGGCGTCCCCAAGCAACGCACCAGTACAGACCCCCCAAGGAAATGTGATACAAGGTTCCGTTCAAAATTGCGGTCCACGCCAGAAACCCGAGAAAGTACCCAAGCTATGCTGAATCAGAGCGAAACCGTGCCGCTGGTGCTGGTGGTTGACGACTCCGACGTCAACCGCAAACTCATGGAAACCTATCTTTCGCTGGCCCAGTACCGGGTGCTGTTGGCGTCCGACGGGCCGACGGCGCTGCAACTTGCCAGAGCGCACGTGCCGCAGTTGATTCTGCTGGACGTGCGCATGCCCGACATGGATGGCTACGCCGTATGCCAGCAACTCAAGGCGTCGGACGAAACGCGCGACATTCCGGTGATCTTCATCACGGCCGACGGCGACGCCAACGCCGAGAAGCTTGCCTTTGCTGCGGGCGCGTCGGACTTTTTACCCAAGCCCGTCAAGCGCGAAGTCACGCTGGCGCGGGTCAAGACGCACATCGCCTTGTACGCCCAGCGCCGCAGCCTGGAGGGGATGTTCCGCAACGTCATCGAGTTTGCGCCCGACGCGTTTGTGCTGACCGACGACCAGGGCCGCATCGTCCAGATGAACGCCTGCGCCGAGCGGCTGTTTGGCTACGCGCGCAAGGATGTGCAAGGCGTCGCGCTGGAAACCCTGGTTCCCAACATCTTTGCCAGCGCGCAGTCGAGCACCGAATGCCATCGCAAGGATGGCTCGGTGTTTCCGGCCGAGGTGAGCTTCACGCCGCTGCAAACCAACCGGGGCAAGTTGCAGATGGCGGTGATCCGCGACGTGAGCATCCGCAAGAAGGCCGAGAGCGAACTGAACGAGTCGCGCCAGCAACTGCGCGAACTCGCCGCCAAGAGCGAAGAGGCGCGCGAAGCCGAGCGCAAGCACATTGCGCGCGAGGTGCACGACGAGTTGGGGCAAATCCTCACGGCGCTGCGCATCGATCTCTCGGTGCTCAAGATCCAGATGGGCGACAGCAATCCGCAGTGGGAAGCCCGGCTGCAAAACATGAAAGACCTGGTGGACCAGGGCATCCATGCGGTGCGCAACGTGGCGGTGTCGCTGCGCCCGGCGGCGCTGGACATGGGCCTGGTGCCCGCGATCGAGTGGCTGTGCGACCACCACGCCCAGCACTCCAGCGCCAGCTTCGAGTTCCACTCGGAGCAGGAAGACATCGACATTGACGAGGTGCGCGCGGTCATCATCTTCCGCATCGCCCAGGAGTCGCTGACCAACGTGGCGCGCTACGCCAACGCCACGGTGGTCAAAGTCAGTGTGGCACGCCATGAGGACGAGTTGCGCCTGATGGTGCAGGACGATGGCCAGGGCTTTGATGTGGACGCGCTCGCACGGCGCAAGACCTTTGGCCTCTTGGGCATGCGCGAGCGCGCGCTGGCCATGGGTGGCACGCTGGAAATCGACAGCGCCTTGGGCCAGGGCACCCGAATTGTTGTCAGAATACCGCTTGGCACATCCACCGAAAGGGCGCACCCATGATTCGACTGATCATTGCCGATGACCACGCCATCGTGCGCAGCGGCTTGAAGCAGATCTTCGCCATGGCACCCGACCTGACCGTGGTGGCCGAAGCCGCCCACGGCGCGGAAGTGCTCGACGTGCTGCGCACGGGCGAAGCCGACTTGCTGCTCCTGGACATGAACATGCCCGGCATCAGCGGGCCGGACCTGATCGCACGCGTGCGCGCCCAAAAGCCGCGCCTGCCGATTCTGGTGCTGAGCATGCACAACGAGTCGCAACTGGCGTCGCGCGCCTTGCGCGCTGGTGCCAACGGTTATGTCACCAAGGATTGCGAGCCCGAAGTGGTGCTCAGCGCCATCCGCAAGGTGGCATCCGGGGGCAAGTTCATGGACCCCCAGATGGCAGAAAAACTCGCGTTTGACACCAGCACGCACGACGAGGGCCTGCCGCACACGCGCCTGTCCGACCGCGAGTTGGAGATCTTCCGCCTGCTGGTCTCGGGCATGGGCGTCAACGAGATCGCCGACAAGATTTGCATCAGCAACAAGACCGTCAGCACGCACAAGGTGCGGCTGATGGAAAAGCTCAACATCACCAGCCTGGCCGAACTGGTGCTGTACGCGGTTGAGCACAAGCTGATGGAATAACCGCCCGTCCAGGGCGGGGGGTCAGAATTTTCTGACCCCCATGCGGATTATTCCGACAGCAATACCGGACGCGTCTGATGGCGCGCCGCCACCACTTCCTGCAATATCACCCCACGATCGATGGGCAGCGTGCGCCTGGCCGGACCTGAACGGCAGGTACATATTCGAGGCGCTCCATCGGTCCCCTATTGCGAGGAACACGTCATGAGTGCAAGGTATGAACTGCCGCCAGAGTTAAACATCTACAGCGCGCTGTCCGCGCGCGAAGCGTTGCTGGCGTGGGTGGGAGAGCAAGGCGAAAGTGCCAAGGTGCTGGAAATCTCGGCGCGCGAAGTCGCCGAAGTCGACGGTGCCGGACTGCAACTGCTCGCAGCCCTGTCCAACATGGGGCGTGCTTGGCAACTGGTGGAAAGCAGCGACGCCTTCGCATTGGCCTGCCGCACCGTGGGCCTGAGCCAATGGCTGCAACTGGGCGTGGTACACAACGCCCAAGGGGGTGCAGCATGAGTATGGATGCCGACCAGGACTTTATCGCCCAGGCCATGCCGGCCTTCATCAGCGAGGCGGCCGAACAGATTGAAGCCATTGAAGCGCTGCTGCTCGAACTCGAAGAACAGCCCGACAACCGCGAGCTGCTCGACTCCCTGTTTCGCTGCGCCCACACCGTCAAAGGCTCGGCCGGTATCTTTGGCCTGCACCGGGTGGTCGAATTCACCCACCACGTCGAAACCCTGCTCGACAAAATGCGCGATGGCGACATCGCCCTGAACCCGACCATCAGTACCCTGCTGCTCCAGTGCAACGACCAGATCAAGTTCCTGGTCGATACCGCCATTGACGAAGCTGCCGACAGCGCCGAACAAAAGGACTTGCGTGCCGACCTGGTCGCCCAACTGCGCGCGCTCACCGAAGGCACCCAGCAAGCTGCCCCAACCCCTGCACCCGCTGCTGCTGCCACCGCCAGCACCGATTCCAGCGGCGTACGCCTGTGGCGCATTGCCGCCGAATTTGGCTCCCAAACCTTTCGCAACGGCATGGACCCGCTCTCGGTGGCGCGTTACCTGGGCGGCCTGGGCGAAGTCGTCTCCTGCCACTGCGCCCTGGACCCCATTCCCGCGCTGGACAAGCTCGACCCCGAAGACTGCTACCTGAGCTTTCAGATGGAGCTGCAAACCGCTTGCAGCCGCGAAGAGATTGAAGGTGCCTTCAGCTTTGTGCTCGATGACTGCCAGTTTGACGTGGTTGCGCCTGAGACCCCGGAGCAAAAGCTCACCCGCGCGATTGAAGACATGCCCGCCACCCCGCGCCTGGGCGATCTGCTGGTGTCGGTGGGGGCGGTCTCGCAAGACCAGCTCACCCAAGTCCTTACCACCCAGCAACAAAGCCGGGCGACCAGCGCTGCGGGCAAACCCAAGATTGGTGACCTGCTTGAAACCCAGGCCGGCGTGGCCCCCGAGGTGGTGGCTGCAGCCCTGGGCAAACAACAAAAGCTGCGCGAGAGCGCACCCAACGAAGAGCGCTACATCCGGGTGCAGGCCGACCGGCTCGATGCAGTGATCAACCTGCTGGGTGAACTGGTGATTGCCGGAGCGGGGGCTACCCTGCTGGCACGCCAGACCCACCACGCCTCGCTGATCGAAGCCAACCTGCAGATGAACAATCTGATCGAGGAAATCCGCAACGGCACGCTGGGCCTGCGCATGGTGCCCGTGGGCGAGACCTTCAACCGCTTTCGCCGCGTGGTGCGCGACACCGCTTCCAGCCTGGGCAAGGAGGTCAACTTCGAAATCGTCGGAGGCGAGGCCGAACTCGATAAATCCATGGTCGAGAAGATCGCCGACCCGCTCATGCACCTGGTGCGCAACTCGCTCGACCACGGGCTGGAGCCGCCGCAGGAGCGCATGGCCGCAGGCAAGTCACGCACCGGCCACCTGACCCTGAGCGCACGCCACGAGACCGGTGCCATCCTGATCCGCATCGACGACGATGGCCGTGGCATCAACCGCGAGCGCGTGCTGCAACGCGCCTGGAACCGCGGCCTGGTCGAGCAGGGCGTGGTACCCAGCGACGACGAGATCAACATGCTGATCTTCGAGCCCGGCTTCTCCACCGCCGAGCAGGTGACCAACCTCTCCGGACGCGGCGTGGGCATGGACGTGGTACGGCGCAACATTGAAGCGCTGCGTGGCTCCATCCGGCTCAACAGCGTTCCCGGCGTGGGCTTGCAGGTCGATATCCGCCTGCCGCTGACCCTGGCCATCATCGATGGCTTTCTGGTGGGGGTGGGTGATTCCAAGTTTGTGCTGCCGCTGGAGTCGGTGGTGGAAGTGATTGAAGCGGCCGATGCCAACGTCAAGGTCGATGCGCTCGGCCGCCATGTACTGGAGTTGCGCGGCGTGGTGCTGCCGGTGGTGCGGTTGCGCTCGCTCTACAGCATTGAGTCGGCCTTGCCCGAGCGTGTGAGCGTGGTGGTGGTGAACTCGCCGCGTGGCAAGTTTGGCATCGAAGTGGAAGTGCTGCTGGGCCAGCACCAGACCGTGATCAAACCGCTGGGGCGGTTGTTCAAGTCGCTGCGCGGCATCTCGGGCTCTTCCATCCTGGGTAGCGGCGAAGTGGCGCTGATTCTGGACGTGGGGTCGCTGGGTGATTTGGTCACCAAGGACAAGTACCTTTCCAACGCTGCCGCCGAACTGCGCACCCAAGCCAAGGAGGAAGTCAAAGCATGAAGCCCGAACCCACCAGCGACACCGTGGCCAAAGACGCCGACATCAACAGCCTGCAATGCCTGGCCTTCACCCTGGGCGATGAAGTGTTTGCCCTGGACATCCGCAACGTGCGCGAAATCCTGCAGTACGGTGCCATGACCGTGGTGCCGTGCATGCCGCCCTTTGTGCGCGGCGTGATCAATCTGCGCGGCTCGGTGGTACCGGTGATCGACATGTTGACCCGCTTCAGCGGATCGCGTGCGCGCATCGGCAAGAAGACCAGCATCATCATTCTGGACGCCGCCGTTGAAGACGGCAAGATGGAGCTGGGCCTGCTGGTGGATGCCGTCAGCGAAGTGATCGCCATCCCCAGCGACTCAATCCAGACCCCACCCCAGTTTGGCAGCACCATCCCCAGGGAATTCATCAAGGGAATCGGCAAGCACGGCGAAGAGTTCATCGTGATCGTCGAGCCCGACCTGGCCCTCAACATCGAAGAAATGGCCGCACTGACCGAATCCGAGAGTGTTGCCTGACGACCCCGTTTCCCCTCGCCTTGGAGCAATCCCATGAATCTGTCACGCCTCACCATCCGCAACCGCATCCTGATCGGGTTTGCACTGCCGATTGCCTTGTTTGTCTGCTTTACCCTTTGGTTGGGCACGCAGCTCACCGATGTCAAGCGCAACCTGGTGCACGTCTCTGAACAAAGCGTGCACGACGCCTTGCTCGCCGCCGAGATCGACAAGAACGTGGTGCAGATCCAGCAGTTCCTCTCCGACATTTCGGCCACGCGCGGCAAAGACGGGCTGGACGACGGCTTTGCCAAGGCCCAGGAAAACTACGACGCCCTCAACCAGTCGCTGGCCGTGTTTGAGAAGCAGTTCCGCGAGACCAACCAGCCCGACCTGCTCAAGAAGGTGGACACCCTCAAGACCGAAGCCAAGCAGTACTACGAAACCGGCCAGCAAATGGCCAAGGCCTACGTGGCCGGTGGCCCCGAAGCAGGTAACAAGCTCATGGCCGGGTTTGACCATGCCAGCGAGGCGCTGCAAGCCGACCTCAAGCCGTTTGTTACCGCCCAGTTGGATGCGATGAAAGCCGACCTGGGTAACTCGGTGGCCAAGTCCAGCCAGATCTACCAATCGAGCCTGGCCATTGTCGGCATGGCCGTGGTGCTGGCGTTGCTGGTGGCCTGGCGCGTGACCTCCAGCATCACCAAACCCCTGGGCCATGCGCTGGGTGTGGCCAACCTGGTGGCTTCGGGCAAGCTCGACACGCCGATCCATGCCGATGGCAGCGAAATCGGCCAGTTGCTCGCGCCGCTGGGCAAGATGAAAGACACCTTGCTGAGCTTCGAGGCGGCGCAAAGCGAAATGGCACGCCAGCATGACGCCGGCATGATCGACCATGTGATGCCGGTCGATCAGTTGGAGGGTTCCTACCGGAGCATGGGCGAGTCGATCAACGCACTGGTGCAGTCGCACATTGCGGTGCAGACCCGCATCGTGGAAGTGGTGGCCGGCTATGCCGACGGCAAGCTTGACGTTGCCATGGACCGCCTGCCCGGCCAGAAGGCGCGCATCAGCGAGTCCATCGACCGCGTGCAGCACAGCCTGCGCGAAGCCGCCGCCAGCGCCGTGACCAATACGCGTGTGGTGCAGGCCCTCAACAAGGCCAGCGCCAACGTGATGATTGCCGACAAGGACGGGCAGATCATCTTCATGAACCCCACGGTGCAGGGCATGATGCGCCGCAACGAGCCCGAGTTGCGCAAGGCCCTGCCCCAGTTCGACAGCAGCAAACTCATTGGCGAGAACATCGACGTCTTCCACAAGAACCCACGCCACCAGCGTGGCCTGCTCGAAGGCTTGCGCAGCACCTTTAGCACCCAGATCACGGTGGGCGCGCTGCACTTTGGCCTGACCGCCAACCCGATCATTGACGAGCACGGTGCGCGCATCGGCACCGTGGTCGAGTGGGTGGACCGCACCGTGGAAGTGGGCATTGAAGGCGAAGTGGCGGCCCTGGTGGAAGGTGCCAGCAACGGCGACTTCAGCCAGCGCCTGGCGCTCGAAGGCAAAACCGGCTTCTATGTCACGCTGAGCCAGGGCATGAACCAGCTCATGCAAACCAGCGAGCAAGGGCTGACCGACGTATCGGACCTGCTGGCCGCCTTTGCCCAAGGGGACCTCACGCAACGCATCGAGCGCGACTACGCCGGGCTGTTTGGCAAGGTCAAGGACAACGCCAACGCCACCGCCGACAACCTTACCCGCGTGCTTGATGAAGTGCGCGCAGCTTCCGACGCGCTCACCGGTGCAGCCAACCAGGTGTCGGCCACCGCGCAGTCGCTGTCGCAGGCGGCCAGCGAGCAGGCCGCCAGTGTGGAAGAAACCACTTCGCAGGTGGAACTGATGTCGGCCTCGATCACGCAAAACAGCGACAACGCCAAGGTCACCGACGGCATGGCCACCAAGACCAGCACCGAAGCCACCGAAGGCGGCAGCGCCGTGAAGCAAACCGTGAGCGCAATGAAACAGATCGCGGCCAAGATCGGCATCGTCGATGACATTGCCTACCAGACCAACCTGCTGGCATTGAACGCTGCGATTGAAGCGGCGCGCGCCGGTGAGCACGGCAAGGGTTTTGCCGTGGTGGCAGCCGAAGTGCGCAAGTTGGCTGAGCGCAGCCAGGAAGCGGCCAAGGAAATTGGCGGCCTGGCCAGCAACAGCGTGTCCACCGCCGAGCGTGCGGGCAAACTTCTCAACGAAATTGTTCCCAGCATCCAAAAGACCAGCGAACTGGTGCAGGAGATTGCTGCTGCCAGCGCCGAGCAAAGCGAGTCGGTGGTGCAGATTGGCGGCGCCATGGGGCAACTCAGCAAGGCCACGCAGCAAAATGCCTCCGCCTCCGAGCAGCTCGCTGCCACCAGCGAAGAGCTCTCAGGCCAGGCCGAGCAGTTGCAGCAATCCATTGCCTTCTTCCAAACCACCGGCCAGGCACGCGCCACCCGCGGGACGCACGAGGTGTTGCCATTTGAAACACGCAAGACCCCATCGCAGCGCACGCTCACAGCGGTGATTCCGGTTGCCGTACGCAGAAGCGATAACCACTTCAAACCCTATTGAACCCATTGATCGCGAGGCCACTCCCCCACCCCGTCATCGCGAGGTCATACCTCCTCGTCATCGCGAGGTCATACCTCCTCGTCATCGCGAGGCCGTCAGGCCGTGGCGATCCATGACTTCGTGCCTGCATGGACTGCCGCGTCGCTTCGCTCCTCGCAGTGACGGCACTTCGGCTCATGGTCCACTCCCCACCTCGTCATCGCGAGGCCGTCAGGCCGTGGCGATCCATGACTTTGTGCCAGTAGCGCGGGGTAGGAATTTTCTGACG
>CAIPBW010000323.1 GCA_903863395.1 uncultured beta proteobacterium | reverse complement strand
TCTCGTTGCGGAAGAACAGCAGCATGGCGGCAAAGGTCATGGCCTGGGTGATGATGGAGAAGTACACGCCCTTGATGCGCGAGCGGAAGGCAAAAAAGCCAAACACAAACGCCACCACGCCCGGCACCGCCAACACCAGCACGCAGGTGGCCACAAAACTGTCGCTCAACACCCAATGCCAGGGCAGCGCCTTCCAATCCAGAAACACCATGAAGTCGGGCAAGGGGCTCTTGTAGTTGCCATCCAGCCCGATCTGGCGCATCAGGTACATGCCCATGGCGTAGCCACCGAGCGCAAAAAATACTCCATGGCCCAGGCTCAGAATGCCGGTGTAGCCCCAAATCAGGTCCATCGCCAGCGCGCAGATGGCGTAGCACATGATCTTGGCCACCAGCGCCACCACAAAGTCGCTCAGGTGCAGCGCACTGTCCGCAGGCACCAGCAGGTTAAGCACCGGCACCAACGCACACAGCAACACCAGCGCCCCCAACCAAGCGCCCCAGCCCGTGCGACTCAACAACGGGGTGTTCATAGCTCCCGTCCTTTCATGGCAAAGATGCCTTGGGGGCGCTTCTGGATGAAGATGATGATGAACACCAGCACCGCAATCTTGGCCAGCACCGCGCCGGTCCAGCCCTCCAGAAACTTGTTGAGCACGCCCAGCCCCAGCGCAGCGTACACGGTGCCGGCCAACTGGCCCACACCGCCGAGCACTACCACCATGAACGAGTCCACGATATAGCCCTGCCCCAGGTCCGGCCCCACGTTGCCCACCTGGCTGAGCGCACAGCCGGCCAGCCCGGCAATGCCTGAGCCCAGCGCAAAGGCGTAGGTGTCCACCCGCGCGGTGTTGACGCCCATGCACGCGGCAATCGGGCGGTTTTGCGTCACGCCGCGCACAAACAGACCCAGGCGTGTGCGTTCAATCAGGAACCACACACCCAGCAGCACGGCACAGGCAAAGCCCACAATCACCAGCCGGTTGTAGGGCAGCGACAGGTTGCCCATCAGCTGCACGCCGCCGCTCATCCAGCGCGGGTTTTCCACGCCCACGTTTTGCGCGCCAAAGAGCGTGCGCACCAACTGCATCAGCATCAGGCTGATGCCCCAGGTGGCCAGCAGGGTTTCGAGCGGGCGGCCATAGAGGAAGCGGATCACGCTACGCTCCAGCGCCGCGCCCACCAGGGCCGACGCCATAAACGCCACCGGCACCGAGGCCAGCAGGTACCAGTCAAACGCGCCGGGAAAGAATTTTTGGAACACGCCTTGCACCACATAGGTGGCGTAGGCACCAATCATCATCAGCTCGCCGTGGGCCATGTTGATCACACCCATCAGCCCATAGGTGATGGCCAGCCCCAGCGCCACCAGCAGCAGGATGGAGGCCAGGCTGATGCCGCTGAAGATGGCACCAAGCCGGTCGCCCCAGGCCAGGCGCGACTCCACCTGTCCCAAGCTGAGTTGCAGCACCGACTTGACCTGCGCGTCGCTCTCGTCGCGCAAGCGCTCCAGCAGCAGCGTCTTGGTAGCAGCCTGCGAGCTTTGCGCCAGCAGGTTGGCCGCGTGGATGCGCTTGTTGCGGTCGCTGCTCGAGAGCAGTGCCGCCGCCTGCAGCAGCGCCAGGCTGTCGCGGATATCGGCCACGGGCTCAAGCGAGAGCGCCTTGTCGATCAGGGGCAGCTTGGCTTCGTCCAGATTGCCTTGCAGCGTCTTGACTGCCGCGCGGCGCAATGCCTCGTCTGGCGAGAGCAGTTGCAACGCTGCCAGGGCAGATTCAATTTCACCGCGCATGCGGTTGTTGTTGGTCACGTCTTCGGCGCTGGCAGGCATTGCCGACTCGCTGCCCGATACCGGGTCCACAGCGCGGTCGCCGCGTGCGATCAGGGCCTTGCCGTCCACCAGCTTGACGTTGTCGTCGGATAGCGCCTGGATAAAGCGCACCGTGTTTTCATCGGCGTGCGCAACCGAGGCGCGCAGCGCCTCGATGCGCGTTGCGCCCTCC
>CAIPBW010000322.1 GCA_903863395.1 uncultured beta proteobacterium | reverse complement strand
TCGCTCCTCTCCATGAACCGCACCGCCACTTTCGTCATCGCGAAGCCACTCCCCTTCGTCATCGCGAGGCGGCCCACCTTCGTCATCGCGAGGCCGAAGGCCGTGGCGATCCATGACTTCATGCCTGCATGGATTGCCACGCTGCGCTCGCAATGACAGCCAAAGGACATGGATTGCCACGCTTCGCTCGCGATGACTGCTTTTGGTCGCCACGTCCTAGCGACCTTGCGATGACGGGCATCCGCGCTTGCAATGACGGCGCAAGCACAGCCATCACCTGACTCTCCACGCCTGAGTGCGCCGGTGGGTCCACCAGGCTAGCACCATGAAGATCAGGGTCGCGAGCGTGGAGGACAGGGCTATGAGCACGGCCATGGCTGCGGCGGCGCCCATTTCTCCGGCTTCGTCGAGGTTCAGGATGGCGATCGACGCCACCTTGGTTTCGGGCGAATACAAAAACACCACGGCCGAGATGGTGGTCATGGCGTTGATGAAGAAGTAGCGCGCCATGTCAATCAGCGCGGGCGCGCACACCGGCAAGGTGACGCGCCAGAAGGTCTTGTAAAACGGCACCTTGAGCGAGGCGCTCACCGCCTCAAACTCGCCGTCGAGCGCCTTCAAGGCGGTCACTGCGGTGAGGTGGCCGGTGGTGTAGAAGTGCACGATGGTGCACAGCGTCAGCAGCGTCAGGCTGTGGTACAGAAACCCCAGCGGGTTGGCCGGCTCGTTGAAGAAGAAGATGTAGCCCAGGCCCAGCACCAGGCCCGGCACCGCCATCGGCAGCACCGCCAGCAGGCGCACCAGCGTGCGCAGCTTTTCAACCCCCTTGGTTTTTTCCAGCAGGTAGGCACCTACAAAAACCAGCAGCGTGCCAAACAGGGCCGTGCCTGCTGCCATGGTCAGGCTGTTGAAGAAGGCGCTGCCGACCTCGGCGTCGAGCAAACCCATGCGGTAATGACGCCAACTCGGCGTCAGGTTGTACGGCCAGAACGTGGCAAACGACGCAAAGATTGCCATGCCCAGCATGGCCAGCATCAGCGCGGCAATCGCGCTGCAATACAGCATCATCAAGCGGTCGTACGCGGGGGACGGCTTGGGCGCGTAGGGCACGGCGCGCGCAGTCAGCATGGCGGTTTGGCGCCGGCTGACAAAGTTGTCCACGCCGAAGGTCAGCACCGCAGGCGCGAGCAGCAGGATGGCCACCACCGCACCTTTGGAGAAGTCCTGTTGGCCGATCACCAGTTTGAAAACGTCGGTGGCCAGAACGTTGAAGTTTCCGCCAATGACTTTGGGAATGCCGAAGTCGGTCATCACCAGGGTGAAAGTCACCAGCGCGGCCGAAATCAGCCCGTACTTGGCACCCGGCAGCGTGATGGTGAAAAACTTGCGCAGCACCGTGGTGCCCATGGCGTCGGCGGCCTCGTACAGGCGCGCGTCCGACAGGCTCAGCGCGGTCACCAGAATCATCAGGGTGTGCGGAAACACCGCCAGACATTCGGCCAGCACGATACCGGGCGCGCCGTAGATCTGCTGGAAGCCCAGCGCTAGCAGCCAATCCTTGAGCAGGCCCTGGTTGCCAAACCAGTAAATCAGCGAGATGGCCGACAGCAGCGACGGTGCCAACAGAGGTATCAGCGTGATGCCGCGAAACAGCGCCTTGAACGGCATGCAGGATCGTGTCAAGGCATAGGCAAAGGTGAAGGTCAGCGGCACCACCAGCAGTGTGACCACGCACGACACCCAAAGGCTGTTCCACAAGCTGCCCAGCAGGGCCGGGGTCTTGGCGTATTCGACAAAGTTGTCAAACCAGACGAACTGGCCTTCGTGACCCTGCAGTGCCTGCTGCAGGATGGACAGCAGCGGCAGCGCCACAAAAGCCACCAGCACCAGCGCGATCAGCGCCAGCACACCGTGGGCGAGCCGATCAACCCAGTGCTGCCTGAGTTTGACAGCATGCGTGAGCGACGGCAGGGGCAGCACCACCGACATCAGAACACCTTGATGCGTTCGGGCAGGAGTTTGAGCGTGATGCTTGAGCCCACCTGCAGCGACTGCTCCGACAGAAAGTTGAGCGAGAGATACACCATCAGCTTGTTGCCCGCAAGCGCAGGCGACACCACATGCACGTGGCAGTACGAGCCCAGAAACTCGATCTTGTCGATGCTGGCCTCAAACACATGCGCGTCGCCCTCGGAGATCGGGCGCGCCAGCACGTCTTCGGGGCGCAGGTAGACGCGCACGTCGCGGTCCGGTCCCTCACACGCCAGGCAGATGCTGCCAATGCGCAGCGCGCCTGCGCTCACGCGCGCCGGGAGGATGTTGATCTTGCCGACAAAGTCGGCCACAAAGGGCGAGGCCGGCTCGCGGTAGATGTCCATCGGCGAGCCCACCTGCTCGATCACGCCGTGGTCCATCACCACAATCCGGTCGGCAACGCTGAGCGCCTCTTCCTGGTCGTGGGTCACCATGATGGTGGTAACCCCCAGCTTTTGCTGCAAGGCGCGGATTTCCTGGCGCAAGCGGATGCGCTCAAGCGCGTCGAGTGCCGACAGCGGCTCGTCCAGCAGCAGCAGGCCCGGCTCGGTGGCCAGGGCGCGCGCCAGGGCGATGCGTTGCTGCTGACCGCCGGAGAGTTGTCCGGGGTATTTGGCTTCGCTGCCCGGCAGGCCCACCAGCTTGAGCAAATCCGCCACGCGTTGCTTGATCTGGGCGCGTGGCGTCTTGCGGTTGACCAGACCGTAGGCCACGTTGTCGGCCACGTTCAGATTGGGAAACAGCGCGTAGCTTTGGAACACGATGCCGTAGTCGCGCAGCGCAGGCGGCAGCAGCGAGATATCGCGCCCGGCTTGCAGCAACTGCCCCGAGGTCTGCACTTCCAGCCCCGCGATGATGCGCAGCAGCGTGGTCTTGCCGCAGCCCGAGGGCCCCAGAAAGCAGACAAACTCGCCCTTGCGAATGGCCAGGTTGATGTCTTGCAGCGCCGTGAAACTGCCGAAATCCTTGCGGATATGCAGCAGGTCAAGAAAAGGTGTTGGACTCATGCCAGAAATAAAAAAGAGCCGCACGTACTCCTATGCGGCTCATGCAGTGCAGCAGGCTTCAGCGCTTTTCCGACTTGCCGTCGTAGCGCGTGGTCCATTCCTTGAGGATGCGTTCGCGCTGCTCGGCGGCGTAGCCAAAGTCGAGCTTGACCAGACGCGCTTCGTAGTCCTTGGGCACATTGGCCAAAGGCGCTGCAACACCCGGTTGCGCGGTGATGGCGAAGTTCTTGCCGTACAGCAGCATGGCATCCTTGCTCGAAGCCCAATCGGCCAGTTTCTTGGCGGCCTCAAGCTTCTTGGTGCCCTTGTGGATGGCAAACGACTCCAGATCCCAGCCCAGACCCTCCTTGGGGAAGATCAGGTCGATTGGGGCACCCTTGGCCTTGTTGGCATTGGCGCGGTATTCAAACGCAATGCCCAGCACAAACTCGCCGCTGCCCGCCATGTTGCAGGGCTTGGAGCCCGAGTGCGTGTACTGGGCAATGTTTTCATGCAGCCCGTCCATGAACTTCCAGCCGCCGCCCTTGCCGTCCTTGTCGCCAAACAACGTCAGCCAGGCCACCACGTCAAAGTAGCCGGTGCCGCTGGAGGCCGGGTTGGGCATCACGATTTGGCCCTTGTATACGGGCTTGGTCAGGTCCTGCCAGGTCTCGGGGGCGGGGATATTCTTCTTTTTGGCCTCTACCGTGTTGAAGCAAATGGTGGCGCCCCATACGTCCATCCCAACCCAGGCCGGCGGCTGCTTCTTGTCGCGGTACTGGCTCATGATGGCATCCAGGTTGAGCGGCGCATAAGGGTGCAACATGCCCTGCTTGTCCATCAGCGCCAGGCTGGTGGCGGCCACGCCCATCACGGCGTCGGCTTGCGGGTTGGCCTTTTCGGCCAGCAGCTTGGCGGTAATCACGCCGGTCGAGTCGCGCACCCACTTGAGCTCGATGTCGGGGTAGGACTTGTTGAAGCCCTCCTGGTAGGCCTTGAGCTGGTCGGTTTCCAGCGCGGTATAGACCAGCAGTTGGGTCTTCTGTGCGGAGGCTGCGGCAGCCACTGCCAACAGGCCGGTCAGCATGAGGGTTTTGAACAGGGTTGACAAACGCACGGGTAGCTCCTTTAGGTAAAAAGTTGCAATGCTGATCGCGGATTATGTCGGCATCATGACAAGACGGCGACACACGCATTTATTGGAACCCGACTTGGTAAATTTGTCAATTGTGTTTTGCCAATTGTCGACAATTTGTTTTTGTGCTGTAATAAAAACATGACGGCTGTGCCCCATCCCACGATTGCACTATTGCAGAGCAGCTCACTCACCAGCGTGGTGCAGCAAGAGATTGAACGCGCCATTCTGGCGGGTGAATATGCACCAGGATCGAAGCTCAACGAGGCCGTGCTCGCGGAAAAGCTGGGCGTCTCGCGTGGGCCGGTGCGTGAAGCCTTCCGCATGCTCGACGAAGCCGGTCTGGTGCGTACCGAAAAGAACCGTGGCGTCTTTGTGCGCGACATTCCGGTTTCCGAAGCACTCGAAATTTTTGACTTGCGCGCCGCCATGGACGAGTGGGTTGGCAAACGCCTGGCCACCAGCATTGCCGACGCCGACCTCAAGGAAATCAAGGCCATGGTGGCGGACATGGACAAGGCCGTCAAGGCGCAGGACGCGCGCCAGTACCATGTGCTCAACCTGAAGTTTCACGACCGTATGGTCGAGATGACGGGCAACCGCAAGTTCACCGACATCTACCGCAAGCTGATCAAGGAGCTGTCGCTGTTTCGCCGCCAGAACCTGGCCGATAGCGCGCTGATGCGCACCTTTCTTAACGAACACAAGCGCATCGTCAAGGCCATTGGCTCAGGCAACGCGCAGGTAGCGGCCAACGCCATGTACGACCATGTGATGCAAAGCCGCCAGCGCACCATCGACAACGACCTGCGTCAGCAGGCGCAGGCCAAGGCGGCAGGCACCGAGGCGCACTGATGGCGCCATCGCATCCGGTTGAGGGCCCCACCCCCAGCGAGGGCGACGTCAACCAGTCGCCACGGCGCAGCCAGTGGCAGGCACAGCACCTCGACGCCAGCACACGCACCTTGCTGGCGCGAGATAGCGCGGCCTTTCTGCACCAGTCGGTATCCACGCCCTGCCTGAGTGCCATTGCCAAGGCGCAAGGCATCTGGATAGAAGACACGGCGGGCAGGCGCTACATGGACTTCCATGGCAACAACGTCCACCATGTCGGCTACGCCCACCCGCACGTGGTCGCCGCAGTCAAGCAGCAACTCGACACCCTGAGCTTTGCCCCCCGGCGTTTTGCTTCGGATCGTGCGGTGGAACTGGCCGAGGCACTGGGCGCACGCTTTCAGGCGCTGACTGGTCAAGCAGGCAAGGTGTTGTTCACCACCGGCGGCTCGGACGCGGTAGAGGTGGCTCTCAAGCTGGCACGCATGGCCACTGGCCGCTTCAAGACCCTGAGCTTTTGGGACTCTTTTCACGGCGCGGGCTTTGGTGCCAGCAGTGTCGGTGGCGAGTCGCTGTTTCGCAATGGGCGCGCGGTCGGCCCGCTGTTGCCCGGCACCGAGCACGTGGCACCGTTTGGCTGCTACCGCTGCCCCTACGGGCACGCGGTGGACGCGCACGGCCAGCCGCAGCTTGAGCGCTGCCAGCTTGCCTGCGCCAGCATGGTGCGCTACGTGCTCGAACGCGAAGGCGACGTTGCCGCCGTGATTGCCGAGCCTGCGCGCGCCGTGCCGTTTGTACCGCCACCGGGCTACTGGAAAGCGGTGCGCGAGGCCTGCCATGCACACGGAACGCTGCTGATCTTTGACGAGATTCCCACCGGCCTGGGCAAGACCGGGCGCTTCTTTGGCTGCGAGCACGACGACGCAGCACCCGACATCGTGGTGCTGGGCAAGGCGCTGGGCGGCGGCATTCTGCCGATTGCTGCCTGCATCGCGCGCGCCGACCTGGACTGCGCGGGCGCCTATGCGTTTGGCCACTACACCCATGAGAAGAATCCGGTCACCGCCGCCGCCGCACTGGCCACGCTGGAGGTGATCGAGCGCGAGCAACTGGTGGAGAACGCAGCGCGCGTAGGTGCCTACGCAATGGCGCGCCTGCAGGACATGCAACAGCGCCACGCGCTGATTGGTGATGTGCGTGGGCGCGGCTTGCTGCTGGGGCTGGAATTGGTGCGCGACCGCGCTACCAAGACCCCCGCCAACGATGCCGCCGAGCGCGTGCTCTACGCTGCGCTGTCGCGCGGCTTGTCTTTCAAAACCACCATGGGCAACGTGCTGACCCTCACGCCGCCGCTGATCACCACCGAAGCACAAATGGCGCAGGCACTCGACATTCTGGACGCGTGCCTGGGCGAGGTGGGCGACACTGCGCCCGATGTGGCTTAGGGGTTTTCGCCCGCAGCCAGACGCTGGTTGATCTCGGCAATGACGGCGGGCAGGTCGCGCAAGTCGTCAATCACGTAATGCGCCCCGCTCTCGCGCACCAGCTTTTCCTTGGACAGCGCTTCCTTGGCGGCGAGTTCGCTCGGGCTCATGGCCTTGACAGCATCCCAGCTATCGGCCACGTAGTTGCTCCATTTGGAAACCCCCACACGCCAGCACAGCGGTGCGCCCTCGCCCGCGCCCGACACCGTGTCGTCAACCTTGACCGTGCGGCGCATCGCGTTGTGCAGGTTGTAAACCCCCATGCGCTCCAGGTTCTTGATCACCATGTAGGGCGTGGGGCGCGGCATTTCCACTTCGTCACCGGCGCAGGCGGTGTCGGGCACAAAGCCCTGGGTGGCGGCACCGGCAAGCAGCAGGTCGAGCATGTCACGCGTAAAGCCGGTCGTCACTCCCAGCTTGATGCCTTGCTGGCGCAGGCCCTTGACCACGTCGGCCACACCGGGCAACAGGTCGTGGTAGCTGCCCGCGCGCAGCAACGCCAGTTGGGTGGGCACAAAGTCGGCAAACATGGCGTCCACGTCTGACTGATTGGGCGCGCGCCCGAACTTGGCGGTAAAGCGTTCGCGCACCGTCTTGATCTCGGTAATGGCCTTGATGTGCAGGTCCTTGCGCAAGCCCATGGGCTCGCGCGCCTCGGGCATGGAAATCTCCAGGCCGTATTTCTTGAACACCTCGACAAACACGATCGCCGGGGCGTCCACGTAGCGGTCCATGGTGGTGCCCGAGCAGTCGAGCATCACGTAGCCGACGCTGCGCTCGGTGTTTTCGTTGTCGAATTTTTGCTGCTGGGGCGCCGCGTGACGGATGTCTTCGGGCACGCGCCCCACGGCTGAAAGTCTGGAAACCAATGTATCTGCCATCTTCATTCTCCTGTGATCAAATGTCCGCACGACCCGGGCACGTGGTAGTGCCTGGCAGCCGCTATTGTCGATGGTATCTGGTAGATTGTCAACAATTTGCAAAACCCCAGGCGCCGTGGGATAATGCGCCGGATGGAAGTGAACCGCGCGTAAAGAGGTACCCAGCACATGACCCTGACTTGGCCGGTTGTCGCTGCGGTGCTGCTCGGCGCACTGCTGCACGCGAGCTGGAACGCGCTGGTGAAGTCCAGCCAGGACAAAGACCTGGACATGGCCACGATCCATCTGATTGGCTCGTTTCTGGGCATCCCGCTGGTGGCGCTGGCAGGCTGGCCCAGCGCTGCGGTCTGGCCCTACATAGGCGCTTCGGTGCTGATCCACATCGCCTACTACATCGCGCTCACCGGCGCATACCGCCACGGCGAGCTCGGCCTGACCTACCCGCTGATGCGCGGCGTGGCACCCCTCCTGGTAGCGCTGTCGGCCACGCTCACGCTGGGCGAAACCCTCTCACCCCTGGCCTGGGTGGGGGTGGTGTGCATCAGTTGTGGGGTGCTGGTGCTGGGCCTGCATGTCGAGGCTTTCAAGGCACCCAAAGCGGTTGCCTTTGCGCTGGCCAATGCGGTGGTGATTGCCATCTACACCGTGGTCGACGGCCTGGGGGTGCGCGCCTCGGGCAACGCACTGCAGTATGTGGCAACGCTTTTCCTGCTCGACGGTTGGCCGTTTGCGCTGCTGATGTTTGCCACGCGTGGCCACGCCCTGGGCCGCTACGCACGCAAGCGCTGGCCGGTGGCTACGCTGGGTGCCTGCGCCTCGCTGGGCTCGTATGGCATTGCCCTGTGGGCCATGACACGCGCGCCCGTGGCCACCGTGGCGGCATTGCGCGAGACCTCGGTGCTGTTTGCCGTGCTGCTGGGCGCCTGGTTTTTGAAAGAAGCATTTACCGTGCGCCGCCTGGCCGGAACCTGCGTGATTGCCGCAGGCGTCATGGCCTTGCGCCTGGGCTAGCCGCTTTTTGCCTACAAGGAGTTTGAGATGAACCTTCCCAGCCATGCACAAACCGTCATCGTCGGCGGCGGCATCGTCGGCTGCTCCACTGCCTACCATCTGGCGCTGATGGGGCGCACCGACGTGCTGCTGCTTGAGCAGGGCAAGCTCACCAGCGGCACCACCTGGCACGCAGCCGGCCTGGTGGGCCAGATGCGCCCCAACCGCAACATGACCCAGATGAGCAAGTACGGCATCGACCTCTATGCCGCGCTGGAGGCGCAGACCGGTCTGGCCACTGGCTGGAAGCAGTGCGGCAGCGTCAACGTGGCGCGCACGCCCGAGCGCATGCAGGTGCTCAAGAAACAGGCCGCCATGGCCAACAGCTTTGGCGTCGAGTGTCACCTGATCACGCCCGCCCAGGCCGGTGAGCGCGTTCCCGTGATGCGCACCGACGATTTGCAGGGCGCCATCTGGCTGCCCGGCGACGGCAAGGTCAACCCCGCCGATTTGTGCATGTCACTGGCCAAGGGCGCACGCCAGCGTGGCGTGCAAATCGTCGAGGGCATCGAAGTCACCGGCGTGATCATCGAGCGTGGCCGCGCCGTGGGCATCGGCACCACACAGGGCGAGGTGCGCTGCGAAGTGGTGGTCAACTGCGCGGGCCAATGGGCGCGCCAGTTTGGCTACCTGGCAGGCGTCAATGTGCCGCTGTTCTCGGCCGAGCACTTCTACATCGTCAGCGGCAAGATTGACGGCGTGCTGCCCGATATGCCGGTGATGCGCGACCCCGACGGCTTCATCTACTACAAGGAAGAAGTCGGTGGCCTGGTGATGGGCGGCTTTGAACCCCAGGCCAAGCCCTGGAAGATGGACCCGATCCCGAGCACGTTCCAATTCGAGCTGCTCGACGAGGACTGGGACCAGTTTGAACCCCTGATGCGCAATGCCCTGCACCGCACGCCGTGCCTGGAGACGGCCGAGATCAAGATGCTGCTCAATGGCCCCGAGAGCTTCACCCCCGACGGCAACTTCATTCTGGGCGAAGCGCCCGAGTTGCAAAACTACTTTGTCTGCGCCGGTTTCAATTCGGCCGGCATTGCCAACAGCGGCGGCGCTGGAAGGCTGATGGCCGAGTGGATCATTGGCGGCGAGCCCAGCACCGACCTGTGGGATGTGGACATCCGCCGCTTTGGCGCGTTCACCAGCAACCGGCGGGCGCTCTCGCAGCGCACCGGCGAGACGCTGGGCCTGCACTACGCCATGCGCTGGCCGCGCCAGGAACTGGTCACTGCACGGCCGCTGCGCACATCACCCTTGTACGACGTGCTGGCTGCCAAGGGGGCCGAGTTTGGTGCCAAGAACGGCTGGGAGCGCGTCAACTATTTCCGCGACCAGCCAGCACCGCAGCACACCCTGGGCAAACCGGGCTGGCTGCCCTGGGTGATGGCAGAGCAGCGCGCCACGCGCGAAGCGGTGGCGCTGTACGACCAAAGCTCGTTTTCCAAATTGCTGCTGCAAGGGCGCGACGCACTCGCCGTGTTGCAGCGCCTGTGCGCCAACGACATCGACGTGCCGGTCAACAAAATGGTGTACACCGCCCTGCTCAATGAGCGCGGCGGTTTTGAGAGCGACCTCACGGTGATCCGCCAGGCGGCCGACCGCAACGGCGAACGCTTCCTGATCATCACCGGCTCGGCCCAGACCGTGCGCGACTTCGACTGGATTAGCCGCCACATCGGCGCGGATGAGCACGCCGTGCTGAGCGATGTTTCGGCACTGTACTGCGTGCTCTCGGTCATGGGCCCCAAGGCGCGCGAGTTGCTCGCGCGCGTGAGCCCGGACGACCTCTCACCCGCGGCCCTGAAGTTCTCGTGGACCGCGATGATCGACCTGGGTTTTGCGCGCGTGCGCGCTGCGCGCATGAGCTATGTGGGAGGCCCGGGCTTTGAGTTGTATGTGCCAGTGGAGATGACGCGCCACGTGTACCAGGCGCTGATGCACTCCGGCGGCGACCTGGGGCTGGTGGACGCGGGCTACTTTGCGCTCGACGCGCTGCGCATCGAGCAGGGTCGGCGCGCCTGGGGTGCCGAACTCGGCCCCGACGAAACGCCCTGGGAAGCGGGCTTGGGTTACGCCGTGAAGCTCGACAAGGCAGCAGACTTTATCGGCAAAGCCGCCCTGCTTGCAGCCAAGGACCAACCGCTGCGCAAGAAGCTCGTGACCCTGGTGTTCGACGCGCCCGAGGTCTATGCCTGGGGCGGCGAAGCCATTGTGCTCGATGGGGCGTCGGTGGGCGAGATTTCGTCGGTGGGCTGGAGCCCGCTAGCGGGTGCCTGCGTGGCCCTGGGCTATGTACGCGGCAGCGGCGCCAACCAGGCCCACGATGGCACCCCTGCCGAGATCGAACTCTGGGGCGAGCGCGTTGGCGTGCGCCTGTTTGATCGCTGGCCCACCTGAAGCGCAGCACCCACACCCCACCCACGATTGACCTGCAAACCGGAGCCCCAACGATGTCTGTACTGAGTGCGATTTACCTGTCCAACGAATTTGCCATGCTGGTGAAAATGCTGACGTCCATTGTTGCCGGTGGTGTGGTTGGCCTGGAGCGCTACCAGAATGGGCACCCGGCCGGGGTGCGCACGTTTGCCATCATCGCCCTGACCTCGACCATCCTCACTGCAAGTCTGACGCAAGGCATGTTCGGGCAGCTCATGGGCCAGGGCGATATGGGTGCCTCGCGCGTGATTCAGGGCATCCTGCAGGGCATTGGTTTCATCGGTGCGGGGGTGATCGTGCGCGATGGTGTCTCGATCAAGGGGCTGACTTCAGCCGCCAGCATCTGGGCGGTGGCGGCCGTGGGTGTGCTGATCGGCTCGTCCGAATACTTTTTGGCCTTGAGCGGAACGGTGCTGACGGTGCTGATTCTGGTGGCCTTTCGCAAGATCGATGCACTCACGACGCGGCGCAGCTTTGCCATCATCGAAGCCAACTTTGCCAAGGGCTCGGTCCCCGGCGAGCAGCAGATTTTTGAACGCTTTACCAGTTACGGCTTCAACGTCACCAGCATTGCCTTCAAGGGTGCCAAGAGCGGCTCGATGCAGGTGCGGGTTCACGTATGGACGCTGGGCAACGCAGCGGCGGCGCGCAGCCACCTGGCGATGGAGTTCCTCAACGACCCGACGATTGCAGAGTTTTCGGTGGAGCCGGTGCGCGAATAAAGGCGCTTACGCCCTGCCACAGCGTGGCCATGGCGTCCCAGGTGAACGCACCGGCGCGCGCGCGTTCGAGCAGTTGCGAGGGAGTCAGGCACACAAACTCGGCCACCTCGCCATCCTGGTTGTGCGGCTGAAAATCAGCGTCCAACAGCAGGTTGAACACGTGCAGGGTTTCGTCGTGCCAGCCTTGCGGTTCCTGGCGCGAAGTTCGCACCCAGCCCGCGCCCACCAGGTGGTTTGGCACCACGCTGGCGAGCCCGGCCTCTTCGGCCAACTCGCGCACCGCACAGTCCAAAATCAGCTCGCCGCTGGGCAGGCCACCGGCAGCCACGTTGTCCAATCGGCCGGGATCGGTGGCCTTGGTCAGACTACGCCGACCGCACCACACGCGGCCATCGGGCAGAAAGCCGTTGATATGCACCGCGTGGCTCATCATCCCCAGATAGCGAAAGCCCGCGCGCTCCACGCTGAGAAACGGCGGCACCTGCGGGTCCGGGTTCTGGCACGCGCTGTCCCAGAAGCTGAAGCACTCGTTGCGCCACCCGGTGAGCAAGCCCTGCGCGTGCTGCTGCGCCAGCCACAGCTGCAAGGCCGCGCTGCGCTGCGCGCAGGTCCCGTCAAAAGCATCCCAGACCAGTTGTGCGCCGTGCCAGTGACAGTGCGCCAAGCTCTCAACCAGTTGCGCCGCGCGCTGCGGCGGCAGGTAGCCCAAAAAGTGCTCGCCGCAAGACCAGCGCACCAAAGTGCTTGGCGGGCGCTGCTGCGCCAGTGGACGCAGGCTTTCAAGATAGCTTTGCTGTGCACCTGAAAGCTGCTGCCAGAAGCGTTGCCACGGCTTGTCGGAATGCTGCATTGGCGTCGTCATCCCGAGCAGTATGCTCTCCATGTACCGTCCCCCGTCATTGCGACACCTCTCACACTGCGACACCTCTCTTAGTCATTGCGAACGAAGTGAAGCAATCCATGACTTTCAAATGCATGGATCGCCGCGCTTCGCTCGCGATGAC
>CAIPBW010000321.1 GCA_903863395.1 uncultured beta proteobacterium | reverse complement strand
CGTATGGCTGAAAACAACAGTGCCAAGGTCTACAACATGAGCCTGCCCCCCGACATGGACGACAACAGCAGCGGCGACGCGCCCGCAGACGCAAAGGGGGGAGGGGCAGCACGCCCGAAACGCAAGAAAAAGGTCGATTCCGGCAAGTTGCAAACCCTGTTCAGGCGCTGGGCATTCCAGTTTGCCAGCCAGATATGTTGGGACACTGAGACGCGCCAGGCATACCCCATTGCCGGGCTGCGCAACCAGTACGGCAACGACGAAGTGCGCATGTGGATGCAGTCAGACAAGCGCCGCGACGTCAGCGCCGATCAGGTGGTGTTTGACCCATCAGGCAAGTGCGGCCCGCAGTGCATCAACCTGTTTGGCGGCCTGGACGTGGTGCCAGTCAAAGGCAACTGCCAGCCCATTGTCGAGCTGCTCTACCACCTGGTGGATAAAGACGAAGACGTGCGCGACTGGATCCTCGACTGGATCGCCTACCCGCTGCAAAACCCCGGTGCCAAGATGCCCACCAGCGTCATCATGCACGGCGATGAGGGCAGCGGCAAAAACCTGTTTTGGGAGATTGTGCAGGCCATCTATGGCGACTATGGCAGCGTCGTAGGGCAAGACCAGCTTGAGGACAAGTTCAACGACTACCTGAGCCGCAAACTCTTCATCATCGGCGACGAAGTGCTGAGCCGCCAGGAGATGCGCCACCTCAAGGGCAAGCTCAAGGCCATGATCAGCGGCAAGACGATCCAGATCAATACCAAGATGATGCCGGTGCGCACCGAGGCCAACCACGTCAACCTGGTGTTTCTGAGCAACGAGATTCAGCCCAACGCACTGGACGCCACAGACCGACGCTATTGCGTGATCTGGACACCGCCCAAGCTGGACGATGCGTATTACCAGAACGTCGTCAAATGCCGCGACGGTGGCGGCCTTGAGGCTTTCTATCACGAGCTGATGCAGCGCGATCTGAGCCAGTTCCTGCCCTATTCCCCGCCCCCTGTCACCAAGGCCAAGGGCGACTTGATTGACCTGGGCAGGCCAAACCCCGAGCGCTGGCTGATGGCGTGGCGTGAGGGCATCCTGCCCGTGTCGTGGGCCAGTTGCAGCGCAGACCAAGCCTACCGTTTCTATCGACGCTGGTGCGTTGCCGAGGGTGAGAAATTTCCCATGAGCAAGAACGTGTTTGGCCGCATGGTGATGCGCCAGGCAAAGGACACGCTGCACGTCAAGCTGGCCAAGCTACGTGGCACCGGCATCGTTATCCGAATGTGGCTGGTTGACCCCGCCCCCGATGGTGCTGATATGGGTTTGTTTGCGCAGGACAAGATCGATCTGTTCGAGGCAAACTTGAAAGGGTATATCGGTGAAAACTGACACACCAACCCACGGCAGCATGCGGCTGGTAACGGATGCATCCGTTACCAAGAATCATCCGTTACCAATCCGAAACCTAGTGTTTATGCGGCTGGTAACGGATAAACGGATGCCAGCATCAAACGGCCCATGTGTGCGTGTGCGTGCGTGTGTACGGGCGCGACATATCCGTTACCTGCATTCATCCGTTACCAGCCGCATGGAATATAGGTTTTTTGGTAACGGATGCATTGTTTATCCGTTACCGATGCGTTACCGGGATTCGACATGAAGTTGACCATTCAAACCAATGCCGCCGAGTTGATCGCCAAGTTCCCAGAACTGACAAAGCAGATCAAGTTTGCCACCGCAGTGGCGCTGACCAAGACAGCGACAAAGGTCAAGCAAGCGTTACCGGCTGCGCTCGATGCGACCTTCGACAGGCCGACACCCTTCACCAAGCAGGGAACCTACCTGGTGAAGGCAACCCGCGACAACCTGGTGGCCGAGGTCGGGTTCAAAGACATCCAGTCGCACTACCTGCATCTGCAGGCAGAGGGCGGAACGCAAGAGCCGGGCCCTGCAGGCATCCGGCTGCCGGGCAACATTCAACTCAACGCATTCGGCAACATTCCCAAGGGCCTCATCACCAAACTCAAAGAGGCAGCGCAGAACGGTACTCTTGCACCGGCCATCGTGCGGCGCCTTGGTGTCAAGGGCAGCAGGCGCAAGGGAGCTGCGCCGATCCAGTTGTTCTACGGCATACCCCAAGGCAAGGGCTGGGAGAAGGCACCGATGGGCATCTGGCGCCGTGTTCCCGGTGTAGCAGGTGGTCCTGGCAAGTTGATCCCGGTGATTGTGTTCAGCGACAAGCCGAGCCAGTACAAGGAGCGCCTCGACCTGGAGAAGATCGCAGAGCCCATCTTCCGTGACAACTTCGACAAAGAGTTCGAGGACGCGCTACTCAATGCGCTGGCCACTGCGAAATGATCGAGACAACCCAATGCAAACCATCAACCAACCGACCCACCCCACCCCCCGGCAAAGGTACTCCCGCAGCATCCCCGACCGAGGGTCTTTCGCAGCGCCCGATTTCGCTAGTGAGTGTGTTCCCGGCTAGGTGAACACTGAACAGTCCAGACCAGAACAGAGAGAACACATGACCCTTCAAGTCGCCAGAACGATAGTCCAGCAGCGCACCGATGTGCTGCTTCCCTATGCCCGCAACAGCCGCACGCACTCGGACGCGCAGGTGGCGCAGATCGCGGCGAGCATCCGAGAGTTTGGGTTTACCAACCCGGTGCTGGTGGATGGCGACAACGGCATCGTGGCCGGCCACGGGCGCGTGATGGCGGCCAAGCAGCTCGGGCTGGCCGAGGTGCCGACCATCAGCGTCGGCTGGCTCACCGAAGGCCAGCGCCGCGCCTACGTCATCGCCGACAACCAACTGGCGCTCACCGCAGGATGGGACGAGGCCGTGCTGGCGCAAGAGGTCGCCTGGCTGCAGGGTGAAAACTTCAACACCGATCTGCTTGGGTTTGATGCCGAGTTTCTGGACGGCCTGCTCGGCGCCGCCCCGGCGGGCGCCAGCGGAGCGGAAGACGACGAGCCCGACGCGGGCATCACCTACCAAGAAAAATTTGCCGTTATCGTTAGCTGCACGGGCGAGGCGCACCAGCAGCTTGTATTTGAAAAACTACAGGCGCAAGGCCTGTCTTGCAAAGTACTGGTCAACTGAATGAAAATCGAAGTCCGCAACACCTGCTCAGAGTTCAACAGCTACCGCGCCGCCCGCGTTAAGAGTTTATTCAACTGCGAGTCTGGCGCCAATTTTTCGTTTGACGCCGACGTGCCGGTTGACGATACGGGCTGGAAGCTCGGAGTTATCGTGGGGCCGTCGGGCTCGGGCAAGACGTCCATCGGGCGCATGATCTGGCCCGACGTTGGCATCTATGACGGCGGCGCCGGCTGGCCTGACGACGCGCCTATCGTTGACGCCATCGCCCCGCGCGGCGGGTTTGACGATGTGACCGGCGCGCTGTCCGCCGTCGGGCTGGGCAGCGTACCGGCCTGGCTGCGCCCGTACCGCGCCCTGAGCAACGGCGAGCGCTTTCGCGCCGGGCTGGCCCGCGTCATTGCCGAGGGCGCCGAGCGCGTGATTATTGACGAGTTCACCAGCGTGGTGGACCGCCAGATTGCCAAGATCGGCGCCGGGGCGTTTAGTAAAGCCTGGAAGCGCGGCGGCGGCCAGGCCGTGCTGCTGTCCTGCCATTACGACGTGCTGGACTGGCTCGAGCCCGACTGGGTTTTTGATACCCGCACCGGCGAGCTTGCCAGGGGGTTACTTTGGCGAAGGCCAAAGTTTGAGCTCGAAGTTTTCGCGACGGACGGCTCGTACTGGCCTATGTTTGAGCCGCATCATTATTTGAAACTGCCGCGCATGGTGGCGGCCAAATACTTTGTCGGCTTTGTGGACGGCGAGGCCGTGTGCCACATGGGGGTGGCGCCGCGCTTAAATACTGGTGGCATGAGGGGTAGCCGCATGGTGGTCATGCCTGAGTGGCAGGGCGCCGGTGTTGGCATGCGTTTTTTGAACGAGGTATGCCGCCTGCAATTCACTGAGGCAAACCCGTTCAACGACCGCACAAATTCAGTGTTTTTCAACACATCCCACCCCGGCCTATGCGCGGCCTTGCGCCGGGACAAAAATTGGGTGCAAGTTAGTCAGCTTATGGGGGGCGCAAGTCGCGCCCGTTCGATAGCAAGCCTGAAATCATCACGCGGTAAAGCGGGTACTTCAAAGGCGCTGGTTGGCGGGGGGGAGTCCGGCTTCGGCGGCCACTTCCGCGCCGTTCAAGGTTTCAAAATGCAAAGGGCGCTCGCGCTATGAACATCCTCATCGCCGGGCAAAAATGGTTTGGGGCCGAGGTTTTCAAGGCCCTGCGCGAGCTGCCGGGCGTCAGCGTCACGGCGGTTTGCGCCCCGCCCGGCGACCGGCTGCGCGCCCAGGCCGGGCTATCCGGCGTGCCCGTCATCGGCAAACTGACGGCGCAGACGATGCCAGGCGGTGTTGATTTGATCGTCGCCGCGCATTCGCACGACTTTATCAGCGAGCGCACAAGGCTGCGCGCCGCCTTCGGGGGTATTGGGTACCACCCCAGCCTGTTGCCGCTTCACAGGGGCCGCGACGCGGTGCGTTGGGCTATCCGCATGGGCGAGCGCGTCACCGGCGGCAGCGTGTACCGGCTGAGCAACCGCATGGACGGCGGCGACGTGCTGGCGCAGCGCCACGTATTCATCGCGCCGGGGGAAAGCGCCGAGGCGCTGTGGCGCGACAGCCTGGCGCCGCTGGGCGTAGGGCTGCTGGCGCAGGTCGTGGCCGCTTACGGGCGCGACGGATACCAGCACGGGGCCGCGCAGGACGAGGCGCTGGCTACCTGGGAGCCGTCGATAGACCGGCCACCGGCGTACCGGCCCGACCTTCTGATGATTGAAGGCCCGGCGGCCCGCAGGCCGGCCCGCGCCCTGCCGCCCGGCCTGCACCCGTGGCTCGTGGCCGAGGCCGAGGGCGACGCCGCGCTTTACGAATCCCTGCTTGAGCCAGCATGACCACCGAGAGCCTGCGCGCATTCGCCAACCGAAAGGGCAACGCGGTTTCGTACTGGCACGGCCAGAAGGAACTGGGCCGGCTGGTG
>CAIPBW010000320.1 GCA_903863395.1 uncultured beta proteobacterium | reverse complement strand
GCGTGGCAGCCGTCCGGTTCTGGTTGTGTCTCCTGCCGAGTTCAACGAAGCAACAAAGTTGCCGGTCATCTGCCCCATCACCAGCGGCGGGGAGTTTGCACGGCGCATCGGATTTGCCGTCCCCATCACCGGTATCAGGACCACCGGCGTAGTGCGCTGCGATCAGCCCCGTGTTCTCGATCTTGGCGCGCGCAACGCACGCAAGGTCGACACCTTGCCTGCCTCCATCATGGAAGAAGTGCTGGCAAAACTCGCGCCGATATTTGAGTAAACGCCAATTCGGCAACTGGCCCCACGCCCACTTCGGGGCAGCGAAAAGGGTAGCTTTACCGCGACCGCAGTGACCGAACCCGGTCCACATCAAACTCGCTTACCGGCGGGGCGGCGTTGCCCCAGGCACTGCGGATGTAGCTCAGTACCTGGGCGACTTCGCGCTCGCTGAGTTGCAGCACGAAGGGGGGCATGCCAAACGGGCGGGGGTGGCTGGTGGTGGCGGGGGCAAAGCCGCCGTACAGCACCGTGAGCACCAGGTTGTTGCTGTTGGCCAGCGTGACGGCGCGGTTGCGCGCCAGTGCCGGGTAGGCACCGGGCTCGCCCTGGCCGGTGCTGCCGTGGCAATCGGCGCAGTGGTGTTCGTACAGTTCCTTGCCTTGCGCGCTCCAGGCGGCCATGGCATCGGCATCGGGTGCTGCAGGCGTTGGCGGCGCGCTGCTGGCGCGGGGCAGCGACTGCAGGTAGCGCGCCATGGCGAGGGCATCGTCGTCGCTGAGGTATTGGGTGCCGTGCAGCACCACTTCGGCCATGGGGCCGCTGACCGAGGCTTGCGCCGACACGCCGCGGGTCAGCAGCGCCGTGATGTCGCGCAGCGGCCATTGCGCCACCGAGCCCTGTGCCGGATCGTGCAGCGAGGGCGCGTACCAGGGGCTGCCCGCCAGCGTGGAGCCCAGCGCCGCGCCGTCCTGGCGTCGCCCGCCCAGGGCATTGCGCGCGGCGTGGCACTCGCGGCAGTGGCCCAGGCCTTCGACCAGATAGGCGCCGCGCTGTAGCGGGTCGGCATCTGGCGCAAGTCCGTCGGGTGGTGCATCGGCGGCGCGGAAAAAGAGCGTGCGCCAAACGCCCAGCGCCCACTGCGTGCCATAGGGCCAGCGTAGGTGGTGTATGCCCGGCGCGTGGTTGGATCGGGTCACGCTGCGCAGGTAGGCGTAGAGCGCATCCGAATCGGCACGCGTGATGTGGGTGAAGCTGGTGTACGGAAAAGCCGGGTTGAGCCATCGCCCGTCACGCGACACTCCATGGTGCAGCGCGTTCCAGAAGTCCTGGCTGCTCCACAGGCCGATGCCAAAGTTGTCGTCGGGCGTGATGTTGCTGCTCACCACCGCGCCAAACGGCGTGGCTATGCTGCGGCCACCGCCATAGGAGTCGCCGCCGGGCGCGGTATGGCACAGCGCGCAATTTCCAATGCGCGCCAGATACGCGCCGCGCGCCACGATCGGGGCACCAGCAGGCAGCACGCTGGCGCTGGCCGCTGGCACGGTCTTGGTCGTCACTGCGGCACTGTCGCCCAGCGGCGCACTGCCGCACTGGATGGCACTGGCACCCGGTGGCAGCGGTGGGCGCGTGCGGGCCGGGTGCGCCGGTTGCGGTACGCGCTGGGCCGAGAGCCACGCGGTCACGGCGTTGACATCGGTGTTGGCCAAGCGTCTGGCAATCTGCGCCATGCAGTCGGGTGTTTGTGAACGACGCTGGCCGGTCTTCCAGCCCCCGAGCTGGGCGGTGAGGTAGTCGCGTGGCAGCCCCAGCAAGCCGGGGGTGCTGGGCAGCACGCCGGTAAGCGCCGTGCCGTGGCACTGGCGGCAGGCGGGAATGCCCTGGCCGGGGTCGCCGCGCGTGGCCAGTGCCTCGCCGCGCGCAAGTACGCTGGCGCTGGCGGTGCTGGGCAAGGGCTCGGCGTAGGGCAGGTCGAGCGCGGCGAAGTGTTGCGCGATATCGACCAGGTAGGCGTCGCTCAGTGGTTCGATCAGGCCTTCCATCAACGCGTAGTGACGCCGCTGGCTGCGAAAGTTCTGCAACTGGTTGTAGAGGTAGCCTGCGGGCTTGCCCGCCAGCCGTGGGTAGTAGCCGTCAGGCCCGGCGCGGCCCTGTTCGCCATGGCAGGCGGTGCAGGCCCGCACGCGCTGCGCCAGACTGTCTTCAAACCCGCGGCAGTGACCGCTGGCCAAGGTAGCCAGCGAGAGCAGCAACGTCAGCGTCAGATTGCGCACTATGCAGCAACCCATAAACCATGAAGGCTCAGAGCGACATGGTGCGCCATATCCAAGTCATTGCGAGCCAAGCGTGGCAATCCATGACTTTCAAATGCATGGACTGCCACGCTGCGCTCGCACTGACGAAACCTCGGCTCATGGTCCATTTGCAGTTTCGACCACGAAACAGGAAGCTCGCGATGACGGATACAGAAGTCTTGGAGTGCCACCGGTCAAGCGCCTTCGATGGTGCAGGGCAGGCGCACGCTTAGGGTAGTGGTGTGCTGCTCGTCCGAGGTTTGCATGGTGATGTCGCCGCGGTGGGTTTGGGCAATCAGGCGGGCGATGTAGGTGCCCAGGCCCGTACCTTCGGGCTTGCCCGAGGTGGTGAACTTGTCGAAGAAGCTTGCTCGCACGTCGCGCGGCACCACGCCGTCGTTGCGCAGGCTCACCTCCACCTGGTCGGGCGCGGGGGTGATGTCGATCTCGATGCTGCGCCCGCTGCCCGAGGACTCCACGGCGTTGTGCAGCAGTTTGGCAAACATGGATTGGCACAGAAACTCGTCGCACTGCACTGGAACGCTGGCGCGCTCGTCCAGCGGCATGTCGTTCAGCCGCAGAACGGCACGCACTGACTTGGCAGCCATGGCCGACTCGATTTCCTTCACCGCGCGCTGCAGCAGTTGCGCCAGGTTGGCGGTGCTGGGGTTGAGTGTGTAGCTGTCCTGCTCCATCTTGTACAGGTCGAGCGACAGGTTGACCATGTTGAGCACGCTGTAGGCCGATTGCGCGATGTAGCCCACCATCTCCTTGTGCTCGGCCGAGAGCGTGGCGTCGGCCAACAGGTCGGCGGTAAAGCTGATCATGCCGGTGAGCGGGCTCTTGAGATCGTGCTGGCCGATGCGCTCAAACTCGTCGCGCAGGCGCAGGTTGTCTTGCAGGATGGCGTTCTGGTCAATCAGGGCCAGCCGGTTGCGCCGCAGTTCGGCAAACGAGCGGCGCAGCTTGAGGTGGGTGGCGATGCGCGCGCGCAAAATGGGCGGGTCGGCCGGTTTGGTAATGAAGTCCACCGCGCCGACGGCAAAGCCCTGCGAGACATCGGTGGCCTTGTCCATCGAGGTCAGAAAGATCACCGGAATATCGGCAGTGGCCGGATTGGCCTTGATGCGCCGGCACACCTCGTAGCCGTCCATCTTGGGCATCGAGACATCGAGCAGGATCAGGTCGGGCAGTTCGTCCGAGGCCAGAATCTTCAACGCCTGCTCGCCGTTGAGCGCGGCCTTGACCGTGTAGCTGGTGCTCAGCAGCCCTACCAGCATGCGGATGTTGTCGGGAACATCGTCAACCACCAGAATGGTTTCCTGCCCTGGGTTTGCTGCCTGCGTTGTAGGCATCAAGCTGCTGGACTTGAGCAGCGCCGGGATGTGCGCGCCCACCGTGGGAATAACCGGCAGGGGCTGCTTGAGCACCTTGCGGATTTTGGCTTCGAGCGAGCCCACGCTAAACGGCTTGATCAGGTACTCCGAGACACCGGCGTCAATGGCCAGCTTGACCTGGTGCGGCTCGGTCACCGAGGTCAGCATCAGCGTGGGCAGGTCGGTGTACAAGGCGTTGGCGCGGATTTTTTGCACCAGTTCCAGTCCGCTCATCACCGGCATGTGCCAGTCGGTAATGACGGCGTCAAACGGCTGGCTCTGGATCAGACGCCAGGCCTCGGCACCGTTGACCGCTACGGTGACGTCTTTCACGCCGATCTGGCGCAGGCTATTGGTGAGGATGCGGCGCATCGCCTCCATGTCGTCCACCACCAGAAAATGCAGATCGGAAATCATCGTGCTTACGCGTGCAGCGCGCTGCGGCCGTCGTGCCACTGCGCGCTGCAAACTTCTTCTTACTTCTTGCGCGCAGCGATATCGCGCTCAGCCGCTTTCACCAGGTCCAGGCCCACCGTGGTTTTCCACTTTTCATACACCGGGCGGGTGACCTTGACAAAGGCTTCGCGCTCGGCAGGGCTGAGCTGCGTGACGGTCACGCCCATGGCGGCAATGTCCTTGAGCACCGGCTTGTCGGCTTCCACCAGGCCCTTGCGCGCCAGGGCGATTTCCTGGCTGCCCGAGTCGATGGCGGCCTGGCGCACGATGGCCTGGTCAGCCGGTGTCCACGAGTTCCAGATTTCCTTGTTCACCACAAACACCAGCGGATCGGCCATATAGCCCCAGGTGGTGACAAACTTCTGGCCCACGGTGTGCATCTTCAGGATGGTGAACAGGAACAACGGGTTTTCCTGCCCATCGACCGCGCCGCTGGCCAGCGCCGGCTGTGCGTCGGCCCAACTCATCTGCGTTGGGTTGGCACCCATGGCGGTGAACATGTCGGAGAAGATGGGCGAACCCACCACGCGGATCTTCATGCCCTTGAGGTCTTCGGGCGACTTGATCACGCGCTTGGAGTTGGTCACTTCCCGGTAGCCGTTCTCGCCCCAGGCCAGTGGCACCACGCCGGATTTGTCCAGCGTCTGGAATATCTTTTTGCCCACATCGCCCTGGGTGAGAGCGTCAATGGCGGCGTAGTCGGGCATCAGGAACGGCAGCGAGAACAGGTTGAGTTCCTTGACCTGGGGTGACCAGTTGATGGTGGAACCCACGGCCATGTCGATCACGCCCTGGCGCAGCGCCGAAAACTCGCGCGTCTGGTCGCCCTGGATCAGCGACACGCCAGGGTAGAGCTTGATATTGATGCGACCCTGGGTGCGCTCTTTCACCAGATCCGACCAAACCTTGCCGGCCTGACCCCAGGGAGTGGGCGGCCCCAGCACCAGCGACATGCGGTATTCGGCCTTGTAGTTCTGCGCCGTTGCCGCCACCGAAAACGTTCCCAGCGCCGTTGCCACGGCCACCAGGCTCAAAAGAGTTCTACGCAATTGCATGTTCTATGTCTCCTTGTAAAAAAATACCAACAACCTCGGGCCTCAGTACCCCAGATAGCGCGGCAACCACAGCGCCAACTCGGGCCAGACGATGACCGCCACCATCACCAAAAACATCGATACCAGCATCCAGCCCACCCAGCGCACGGTTTCTTCCATGCGCACGTTGGCAATGCGGCACGACACCATCAGATTCACGGCCAGCGGCGGAGTGAACTGGCCCAACGCCACCTTGAGCGTGAGGATCACGCCAAACCAGACCGGGTCCCAGTGGTAGTACTGCACGATGGGCCATAGCAGCGGTACAAAGATCAGGAAGATCGACACCCCATCGAGGAACATGCCCACCGTGATCAGCATCAGGATCAGCAGCGAGAGCACGCCGTATTCGCCCAGGCCCGAGTCGACAATGGCGCGCGTGATCGGGTCAATCACCCCCAGCGTCGAGAGCGAATAGGCAAAGATGCCCGCCAGCGACACCACCAGCAAAATGACCGCCGAGAGCTCGCCCGACTCACGCAGGATCTCAAACAGATCGCGGAACTTCATGGTGCGGTGGATTGCCATGCCGACAAACAGGCCGTAGAACACCGCCACCACGGCGGCCTCGGTGGGCGTGAACCAGCCCGCGCGCATGCCGCCCAGAATCAGCACCGGCGCGGCCAGGCCCCAGATTGCTTCCTTGAAACTTTGCCACAGCGGTGGGCGCGGCAGGCTCGACTCCAGCGCGCCCATGTTGTGCTTGCGCGCCATCCACACGGTGGGCACGATCAGGGCCAGACCGGCGAGCACGCCCGGAATCATGCCCGCGGCAAACAGGGCCGGCACCGAAGCGCCCGGCACCAGCACCGAATAGACGATAAACGCCACCGAGGGCGGAATCAGAATGTCGGTCGCTGCCGCAGCCCCCACCACACTGGCCGAGAACGAGGCCGGATAGCCCGCACGCGACATCGCCGAAATCATCACCGCGCCCACGGCGGCGGCATTGGCCGGGCCCGAGCCCGAGATGCCGCCCAGAAACATGGCCACCAGGATGGCCACCATCGGCAGCATGCCCGGGCCGCGCCCGACGATGGCGATGGCAAAGTTGACCAGTCGCAGCGCCACGCCCGAGCGGTCGAAGATCGAGCCCACCAGCACAAACATCGGGATCGCCAGCAGCGGGTATTTGCCCAGGCCGGCGTAAAAGTTTTGCGGCACGGCCAGCAGGCCAAACCACAGCGCGTCGGAGTTGGCCAGCGCAATGCAGCCCGCACCGGCCAGACCCAGCGCCGCGCCAATGGGCACGCCCATGAGCATCATCACCAGGAAGGCGGTAAACAGCAGGGTGGGGATCATGCCCTGCGCCCCCGGCGGATAAACAGGCCCAGCGCGCGCCCGGCAATGGCGATGGACATCACCGGCAGCCAGATCGTGTACCACCACTGCGGCACGCCAATGCCGGGCGAGGTTTCGCCAAAGCGGATGTCGTCGTACACCATGCGCGAACTCAGCGCCGCAATCAGGGCAAACAGCAAGAACATCATCATCGCGCCAAAGCGTGCCAGCGCGCGCTGGCGCGCGTCCGAGCCACTGTCGGCAAAGTACTCAATCCGGATCTGGCGGTTGCGCGCCACCGAGGCCGACCCCGCCACCAGCGAGAGCACGATCATCAGAAACACCGAGAACTCCTCGGTCCAGGCAAACGACTGGTCGGTGAAGTAGCGCACCAGCACGTTGCAAAACGTGATCAGCGACAGCAGCCCCATCACGATGACGGTGAGCCAGTCTTCGATTTTGAGAGGGATCACGGTGACCTCGTCCTGGGCGGACGGGTCCGGCACTTCGATCGGCAGGTGGCTGGGTTGGTGGATGTGGGGCATGGTGGCTGCTTCGGTCAACGTGGGCGGGTCACTTTAGCATGGCGCGCACGGCATCGGCCACGGCCTGCACGCCCACGCGCGATTGCGCTTCGAGCACTGGCGCATAACCCACCGGAATGCGGGGTGCGCCCAGCCGCCGGACCTTGCAGCCGGTGGCTTCGGCCGCAGTGGCCGCAATCTCGGCACCAAAGCCAGCGGCCTGCACCGCTTCGTGCACCACCAGCAGGTGGCCGGTGCGCGCGCACGAGGCCAGCACCGCTGCGCGGTCCCAGGGCCAGATGCTGCGCAGGTCGATCAGCTCGACCGAAATCCCCTCGGCCGCCAGCGCCTCGCAGGCCGCAGCGCAAACCTGTACCTGCTTGCTCCAGCTCACCAGCGTGAGCTGGCTGCCCGCGCGCACGGTGCGTGCGTGGCCGAGCGCAACTTCAACGTCGGTGTCCACCGCGCCAAGCTCGCCCCAGAGCGTCTTGTGCTCCATGTACACCACCGGGTCGCCGCTGGCCAGCGCGGCGCGCAGCATGCTGTAGTTGTCTTGCGGCGTGGCCGGGCACACCACCACCACGCCGGGCAGGTGGGCAAACCAGCTTTCCAGCGATTGCGAATGTTGCGCCGCCGACGCGTCCCAGATGCCGATGGGCATGCGCACCACCATCGGCACGCGGCCCTGGCCGCCGAACATGAAACGGTTCTTGGCCGCCTGGTTGACGAGTTCGTCCATGCCGCACAAGGCAAAGTCCACCACGCGCATTTCCACCACCGGCCGCAGCCCGGCCAGGGCCATGCCCACGCCTGCGCCCAAAATGGCAGCTTCGCTGATCGGGGTGTCGATCACACGCTCTGCCCCAAACTGCTGCTGCAATCCCTGGTACTGGCCAAAGATGCCGCCGCGCCCTACGTCTTCGCCCAGTACCACCACGCGTGCGTCGGCGCTCATTTCGTGCTGCAGCGCCAGCACCGCGGCCTGGGCATAACTGATCAACGCCATGTGCCTGCTCCCAGGGTTTGTACATCGGTGTAGGCGCTGTCGGCATCGGGCCAGGGGGCCTCTTGCGCAAACGCCACTGCCTGCGCCACCTCTTCAAGCGCCTCGCGCTCGATCTGGTCGAGTTGCTCTGCGCTGGCACCGCTTAGCGCCAGGTAGTGCGCGCGGGCCCGTGCGATGGGGTCGGTGAGCAAGGCCGCCTGCAATTCCTGGGGGTTGCGGTAGGCCGCCTGGTCCACCGATACGTGGCCCTTGACGCGGTAGGTAATGGCGTGCAGCAGGCGCGGCCCGCCACCGGCGCGCACCTGCTTGAGCAGTTCAGCGGCAGCGGCGTGCACTGCCAGTACATCGTTGCCGTCGACGCGCAGCGCCGCGATATCCAGGCTCAGCGCGCGTGCGCTGGCACCGTCACCGGCGGTCATGGGGCCGCTGGCGGTGGTGGCACTCCAGCGGTTGTCTTCGCACACAAACAGCACCGGCAAGTGGTACACGCGCGCCCAGTTGAGCGATTCGAGAAACGGCCCCCGGTTGATGGCACCGTCGCCAAAGAAGCACGCTGTCACATCGGCGCGCTGCTGCAGCTTTTGCGCGTGCGCCGCGCCCACGGCGATGGGCAGGCCCGCGGCGACGACGCCGTTGGCACCGAGCATACCGACCGAAAAATCGGCAATGTGCATCGAGCCGCCCTTGCCGCCATTGGTGCCTGCTGCCTTGCCAAACAGCTCGCACATCATGCGCCGCAAGTCGGCACCCTTGGCCAGGGTGTGGCCGTGGCCACGGTGGGTGGAGGTGAGGTAGTCGCTGCGGCGCAGGTGGGCGCACACCCCGGTGGGCACGGCCTCCTGCCCGGTGGAGAGGTGCAGCGGCCCGCGCACCCGGGCGCTGCCGTCAGCCGATTTGCCATAGGCACTCACCCCGCCCTGGCTGGCCAGTTCGGCCGCGTTCTCAAAGGCGCGAATGCGCACCATGGTGCGGTACAGATCGGCCACGCAATGCAGGTCTTTACTCACGTTGTCTCCACAGTGGGAAAGCTTGGACGCTGATTGTAGGAGCGCTGTACAACCCGCGCCCAGGCGTGCTGTCGCCTTGGCGCGAGGCGCGTCTACTTGCGCATCAGCGTGCTCTTGCCAAAGAGCGATTCGATCAGGTCCACCGCCACTTCGGCGGTGCGGTTGCGCTCGTCCAGGGCGGGGTTGAGTTCCATCACGTCGAGCGAGCCCAACCGGGTGGTGTCGGCAATCATTTCCATGCACAGTTGCGCTTCGCGGTAGCTGGGGCCGCCGCGCACCGTGGTGCCTACGCCGGGGGCGATGTCGGGGTCGAGAAAATCCACGTCGAAGCTGACGTGCAGGTGGGTGTTGGCGTCCACCAGGGCGAGCGCCATTTCGACTGCGGCGCGCATGCCCATCTCGTCGATGTAGCGCATGTCAAACACCTCCAGGTCCTGGGCGTGGACAAAGCGCTTTTCGCCTTCGTCCACACTGCGGATGCCCAGTTGGCGCACCCACTTGGGCGCAATCGCCGGCACCTGGCCACCGATCTCGATCAGCGCCTGGGGACCGTGGCCGCACAGGCAGGCTAGCGGCATGCCGTGGATGTTGCCGCTGGGGGTGAGGGTGCTGGTGTTGAAGTCGGCGTGGGCGTCCAGCCAGAGCACGCGCAGCTTCTTGCCGCGTTCGCGGCAGTGGCGTGCCACGGCGCTGATCGAACCGATGGCCAGGCAGTGGTCGCCGCCCAGCAGAATGGGCAGCCGCTCCTGTTGCAGTTCGGCGTACACCGCCTGGTGCACGGCCTGGTTCCAGGCCACCACTTCGCCCAGGTGGCGGTAGCCGTCTTGCGCAGGTAGCCAGGGGTTGCTCGGGCCACTGAGGTTGCCCCGGTCCTGCACCTGCAGGCCCTGGCGCTGC
>CAIPBW010000319.1 GCA_903863395.1 uncultured beta proteobacterium | reverse complement strand
GTGCCCAACATCATCGCCATGGAAGTGGCCGGACTGGGGCGCACCGCCCTCTTTGCCGGAAGCTGGAGCGAATGGTGCAGCGACCCGGCGCGCCCCGTGGCCCAGGGCTAAGCAGCCATTGCCTTAGTGGCTGTGGGGGGCCATGCTGACCACGGTCACGAGCGCAATTCCAACGAGCAACCAGACCACCTGTGCCGCCGTCTGGCGCGAGTCAAGCTGCTTTTGCAGTTGCGGAATCAGATCGGCCAAAGCAACGTAGATGAAGCTGCTGGAAGCCACCACCAAAAAGTACGGCAGATACTCCTGCAGCCAGTCCACCAGCCAGAACCCCACCAGGCCGCCCAGTGCGGTAACAGCGCCTGCCATGGACACCTTGAGCAAGGCCATGCGCCGGTTGCTGGTGGCCTGGCGCAGCACGATCAGGTCGCCCATGTGGTGCGGCACCTCGTGCACCAGCACCGCCACCGCCGCCAACAGGCCCAGCCGCATATCGGCCATGAAGGCCGATGCGATCAGGATCCCGTCGCCGCAGCAATGCACACTGTCGCCCGCCAGTACCGCCCAGCTCCCCCCGGCGGCTGGCACCGGGTCGGTAGCGGCGTGATCGTGGTCGTGCGTGTGTTCAGGTCCATGGTGGTGTTCATGCCCGTGGTGCCAGAGTTCGGCCTTGTCGAGCAAGAAGAAGAAGACCAGCCCCACCAGCAGCGTCATGAAAAGGTTATGGGGCTCGACCCGGCTTTCAAACGCTTCGGGCAGCAAGTGCATGAAGGCCGTGGCCAGCAGCGCCCCGGCAGCCAGGCTGAGCATGTGCTGGGTATAGCGCGCCAGCGCCCCAAAGCTCAGCGCCGCAGCCAGCCAAACGCTGCCGATACCGGCAGCCAGGGTGGCCAACACAATGGCAAGCAGAATCACGTAACACCTTTCATAGCAAACCCCGCGACTGTACGCCCGAAACTCCTATGGCAAAAACCAAGGCAGTTAGCCCGGGAGATACAGCGTGAAACGAAAAAGCCTGCAAGTCTAATCGCCTGGCGTGTTCTTTCGCGCGATTCTTGCCTACACTACACACCTTCACAGGAGCTTTATTGATGAAAACGTACACCGCCTTCGTATTGGCCACGGTTTTGGGACTGGGCACACTCAACGCGTATGCCGCCGACGCCGCCAAAACCATTGAAGCCGTCTACAAGGACAAGGCCAAACTCGATGGCAAGCAAGTCACCGTCAAGGGCAACGTGGTCAAGGTCAACAACGGCATCATGGGCCGCAACTTCCTGCACATCCAGGACGGCACCGGTGGCAAGGACAACAACGACCTGTCGGTCACCAGCGCCCAAACCGCCCAGGTGGGCGACAAGGTCACGATCTCGGGCAAGGTCACGCTGAACAAGGATTTCGGGGCCGGTTACACCTACCCCCTGATCGTGGAAGAAGCCACCGTCACCCCGGCAAAATAAGCCGCCCCGCCAAGGGGCAAGACCAGTGCGCCACTAGTGCGCCTGGTCCCAGTTGGCACCCACGCCGACCTCGGCCAGCAGTGGCACCTTGAGGTCGGCTACACCGGCCATCAGGCGCGGTATGGTGTCCTTGAGCCACGCAACTTCGCTCTCGGGCAGCTCAAACACCAGTTCGTCGTGCACCTGCATGATCATCCTGGTGGCGCGCTGCTCGGCATCGAGCACTTGCTGCACCTTGACCATGCTGAGCTTGATCAGGTC
>CAIPBW010000318.1 GCA_903863395.1 uncultured beta proteobacterium | reverse complement strand
CTGCGACGCGTTTCGCAAGCCCGCGCGCTTTGCCGACATTCTGCTGGCCTGCGAGTGCGATGCACGCGGCCGCCTGGGCCTGCACGATGAACCTTATCCCGCAGCACCACGCCTGGCGGCCGCACTGGCGCGGGCGCAAACGGTAGCAACCGACGTTGTGGCCGCGCAGGCACAGGCCGCAGGCGCTACCGGACCCAAAATAGGTGCCGCCATTCACGCCGCACGCGCCGCCGCCGTGGCCATCGGGCTATAACCCCGTGGATTTGTAGGAGCCAGCCTGCTGGCGATGGTATTCCTGCCAATCGCTTGCAGGCAAGCTCCCACACAGCCACGAAGTCATGGATCGCCACGGCCTGCCGGCCTCGCGATGACGAGAGTGAGACTACCTCGCGATGACAAGGGAGAGACCACCTCGCTATGACAAGGGAGAGCGGACTCGCCGTGACGAAAGGGCGTCATTGCGAGGAGCGCAGCGACGCGGCAATCCATGCAGTCAGAAAGGCATGGATTGCTTCACTTCGTTCGCAATGACGGAGAGTTCAGGGCACCACCAAAGCCAAAGCCGCGTAATCGCCCACCTGGTTACCCAGACCGGCGGCGCACAGCGTCGCCCCCGCGGTGAGGGGCAGGAGTTTGCCGTCAATCTGCGCACGCAGACGCGCCAGCAGGTAGTCGCGCTGGTGCCAGAACACGCTGCCGCCAATGGCAATGCGCTCCAGGTCCAGCGTCACGACCAGGTTGTAGAGGGTGCGGCCCATCACCCGGCACAGTTCATCAATATGCTGCTCGGCCCGTGGGTCGCCCGCACGCGCGGCGGCAAACAGTGCTACCGCATCGGCGTAACCCTGACCACCAAAGCGCCGTGCGATGGCGTTGCCTGCGGCCAAGCCCTCCACGTCGCCCAGGTTGCCGCAGCCGCACAGCGCGTCGTCGTTGTCGATCACAAAGGTGTGCCCGGCGTGGCCGGCATTGCCGTTCTTGCCGCGCAGAATGTGGCCGTCCACGCACAGCCCCACACCAATGCCGGTGCTCCAGGTGACGTAGGCGCAGTGGTTGACGCCCTGCAAGGCACCCCAGCGGCGCTCGGCCTCCAACGCGCCCACCGCGTCGTTTTCCACCCGCACGCGCTTGAACGCCTGGCGCAGCGGCGCTTCGAGCAGGGCGGTGTGCCAGGCATTGGGCAAGCCGCGCGCCGTGCCCGCCATGCCGCCGCAAATATTGGGCGCGGCCAGTTCAATCAAACCCTGCTGCATGACAAAGGGGCCGCACGCCGCCACGCCCACGGCGGCAATGGCGTCAAGCGCCACACCCGCGCTCTGGCAACTCTGCGCCACCATGCGGATGATCTGCTGCGCCAGCGCATCGTTGCTGCCGATCTTGGCGGTGGGCTCGGTCACCTTGCCACGCACGCCGTGTGCGTCGGCCACGCTGACGGCCACCTTGGTGCCGCCAATATCGACGCAGGCAACAGGTGCCGCGCCAGGAGGTAGGGGTGTATCGGGTGTCATGGTGTTGTGGAAATAATCCTATCGTTCTTTTCGAAATTCACGTCATACGCATTCGCCATCGGGAGGCTGCATTTTCACCTCATCGCAAGGCTGCACCTTCTCGTCATCGCGAGGCCGCCCCTTCGTCATCGCGATGCCGTAGGCCGTGGCGATCCATGACTTCATGCCTGCATGGACTGCCGCGTCGCTTCGCTCCTCGCAGTGACGGCCTTTCACCTTCGTGAGGCTGCACTCTCTCGCCATCGGGAGGCCACGCTCTCTCGCCATCGCGATGCTGCATTCTCTCGCCATCGCGAGGCCGCCCCTTCGTCATCGCGAGGCCGTAGGCCGTGGCGATCCATGACTTCGTGCCTGCATGGACTGCCGCGTCGCTTCGCTCCTCGCAGTGACAAATCATAGGTTCATGGCCCTTATGCAGTTTCGGTCACCCGACACAGGGCGCTCGCAAAGGCAGTCTGAATTGTCATGAATGATCGAAGCGTCAATAGGATCATTACAGCCGGTGGGTCTTGTCGCCGCGCACGAAGCCCAGGGCGTCCCAGGGCTCGCCGGTGGTGAGCGCAATCACCTTGAAAAACTCGCCCATTTCGTGCTCCAGGATCAGCCGCTGCGCTGCCACGCGCTCGGCCTGCGACGCGCTCTGCATCGCCTCGAGCAAGCCGCAGTTCATCAGAAAGTGGGCCTGGTTGGTGTAGCCCAGCACCGCCAACCCGGCGTCCTGCGCCGCCAGCGCGATGCCGGTGAAGTTGACGTGGGCGGTGATGTCCTTGTAGCCCACGTCGGCCAGCGGATCGGCGTCGGCACGGTGCGCGCGGTGGCACATCACCGTGCCCATGTGGCGCTGCTCGTGGTAGTACTCGGCCTCGGGGAAGCCATAGTCAAGCAGGATCACCGCGCCGCGCTGCAGCCGGTCGGCCAGGGTGCGTACAAAGGCTTCGCCCTGGGGGTGGATTTCGGTCAGGTAGTCGTGCTCGCCCGACACTTCCTGCGGCGGGCGCAGATCGCTGGCGCGGTCTGCCCACACAAAGGCCAGGTCGGCGCGCGTGCCGTCCAGCGCCACGCCGCGCTCGTGCCATTGGCCGTTGACGCGCGCGAGCAGCTTGACCGGCATGGCATCGAGCACTTCGTTGCCCACCACCACGCCGTGCATGGCCTGTGGCAACTCACTCGCCCAGCACACCCGCTCACCAAACGCTTGCAGGCGCTGCTGCTGGCGCTCACGCAGGGTGGAAGAGAGATCGACGATGGTGTAGCGGCGCAGTGGCACACCGAGTGCATCGAGCGCCTCGATCAGTTGCGCCGCGAG
>CAIPBW010000317.1 GCA_903863395.1 uncultured beta proteobacterium | reverse complement strand
TGGCGTTGGTCGGGCACCCCATTCCGCACGAGCCCAGGTTGTAGCAACCCTTGACGTTGCGCGAGATGATGCCCGACGAAATGCCAAGCTTGCTCGCGCCTCGGCGCAGCAACTCGTTGTTCTCGTTGGGGGGTGTCGGCCAGGGGCTAATGAACAGGCGCTCTTCGGCCTGTTCGAAAAAGGGCTTGAGTGCCTCGGTGGTGTAGTCGGCTAGGCCAAAGCGCTCCTGCCAGAACTGAAGCGTGGTGACCGGGGTGCGAAACGAACTGGTCCAGTTAACCGTGGTGGTGCCGCCCACCGTGCGCCCTTGCAGGATGGTGATGGCCTTGTCCTTGGTCTTGCGTCCGGCCGACTCCTGGTAGAGCGAGGCGTAGGCTTCGGGTTCGTTCTGGTTGAAGTGGGTGCTGCTCTTGAGTTGACCTTCTTCGATGATGACGACGTTCAGGCCAGCCTTGGTCAGGAGTTCTGCGGTGATGCCCGCGCCTGCGCCCGAGCCAATGATGGCGACATCGCAGGTGATGCTGGCGGGGACTGCGCCAAAGGTGCCGCCGTGGACTTTCCAGCCGCGTTGCAGACCTTCGCGGATGGGATCAGGCAAACTGCTCATAAAAAGATTTCCGTGGTTGGTGGTTCGGTATCAGACGGCGCGCGGGCCGGGGTAGCCCAGTACGGCCCAGGATTCCTGGCCTGAGAAATAGGGCGCGCAAGCCAGGTCGTGCAGACCCTGGAACGCCTGCTGGCGCAGCGTAATGCTTGAGAGGCGCATGGACTGCAGCGCCTGCGTGACTTCGGCCACGCTGGCTTCCTGCCAGGTGCCCGACAGGCCCATCAAGCCGCGTCGACCGGCGGCGCTGGCCAGCAGGCCCAGCAACTGGGACAGCTCGGCCTGTACCGCGTCGGGCAGTGCGGAGATAAAGGTATCGGTGCGCGTGAGCAGGGCCTCCAGCGCCGCGTCCTGGGCCGCAGCATCGGACGGCAGCGTGCCCGCCAGCATCGCCTGGCCGGTGCGGCGCAGGACCAAGCGTGCGCCGGAACTGAGTTTGCCTTGCTCCAGGCCGGGCTGCAGCAGCGAGAGCGCGCCGCCCGCCACGGCCAGAACAATGGCCGAGCCGATACCCAGTTTGAGGAAGCTTCTTCGTTGCAGGTGGGGTGGGCCGTACATGGTGTTTACTTGGTAATGAAGTCGAGGTATTTGGTGGCGAACTTGCCGTAGGGTGGCCACATGAACTTGATGGCGCTAAAGGGGGCTTGATGGAACACCGGACGCATCTTGGAGAATGTCACAAACCCTTCGTAGCCGTGGTAGTGGCCCATGCCGCTTTCGCCCACGCCGCCAAAGGGCATGTCGTGTTGCGCCGCGTGCAGTACAGCGTCGTTGACGCAAACGCCACCCGACATCACGTGCTCGATCAGGTAATCCACCGTCTTGCGGTCATTGGAGAACGGGTACATGGCCAGCGGACGCGGCGCGCTGTTGATGGCCTTGACCACTTCGTCCAGGCTGCTGTAGCCGATGATGGGCAGCACCGGGCCGAAGATTTCGCGGGTACGCAATTGGCAGTCGGGCGGCGCGTTGAGCACGATGTGCGGCGCAATCTTGCGCGTGACCTCGTCCCAGGGCTTGCCGGGAACGAGTTGCACCAGCGTCGCCCCCATATCCCGGGCCTGCTCCAGTGCGCCTACAACGCGCGCAAAGGCACGCGCGTCGATGATGGAGGTGTAGTCCGGGCTGTCGATGCTGGCGTAGCGAGCGCCAATGATTTCCTTGGCCACGGCGGTGAATTCATCCACTTTGGCCTGCGGCACGAACAGGTGGTCGATGGTGACGCACACCTGTCCGGCGTTGAAGTATTTGGCAAACAGCATGCGCCCGGCGGCAGTGCGCAGCGGGAAATCGTCGCACAGAATGGCGGGTGCCTTGCCACCGAGTTCCAGCGTTACCGGGCACAGGTTGGTACTGGCCGCGGCCATCACCGAGCGCCCGGTCTGGCCCGAGCCGGTGAAGATGATGTGGTCGAACTTGAGCTTGGAAAACTCCATGCCCACGCCGCCGGTTTCGTCAAAGAAAGCCAACTTGTCGCGCGGGAAGTAAGCCGGAATTTTTTCGATCAGCAGTGCGGCCACATGGCGCGAGTTTTCCGACATCTTGACCATTGAGCGGTTGCCCGCCGCAAAGGTGCAGATCAGTCCATTGAAGGCGGTCCAGATCGGGAAATTCCAGGGAATGATGGCACCCACCACGCCTAACGGTTGTGGAATCAGGCGGTTGCTTGCGCCAAAGAAGTTCTTCAAATCAATGCCGCGCTTTTGCGGCTTCATCCAGCATTTGAGGTGTTTAAGAGTGTGGCTGACACCGTCGATCACGCTGAAGATTTCTGCAAATAGCGACTCGTGGCGCGAGCGGTGTCCGTAGTCGGCGTTGATGGCTTCGACCAGCGCTTCGCGGTGGTCAATGACAAAGGCGCGCAGTTTGAGCAAATCGGCTTTGCGTTCGGCAAAGCTGGGGTTGGGTTGGGCCAGATAGGCCGCACGCTGGAGCTCCAGCGTGTCCTGGATCTGCTGGCGCACCTCGTCGAGCGAGGGCGTGGCATGCAAGTTGTCGGGCATGGAGGGTCCTTCAGTGAGTGGCATGGGCGCTGCGTACCAGCGGCCGATGCTGGAACATACCCCCCTGCCCGGGCAAAGACTGTAAAAATAGTTACAATCTAGGGTAACTACCGGGGGCAAATGGATGGCGTACTCCAATAGCGAACTGCTGCACACCATGTCGGCCAACCCCTGGTTTGCCGCACTTTCCCCGCCCGAGCGCAAGGCGATGCTCTCGGCTGCCGACCGGCACTGGTTGGGCGCGCGCGAAATGCTGTACCGCAAGGGCGACACCACGGGTGCGCTGGTGGGCGTGGTGAGCGGCTCGCTCAAGATTTCTACTTTGGGCGAGGACGGGCGCGAGGCGATTCTGTCGTTCATGGAGGCGGGCAACTGGTTTGGCGAGTCCACGCTGATTGACCGGCTGCCGCGCCCCCACGATGTGACTGCCTTGTGCAGCAGCGAAGTGTTGCTCATCAACCCGGTGGCGTTTGAACGCCTGATGCAGCGCGCCTCCTTTGCCCGCGCCATTGCCGCCTTGTTGTGCAGCCGGGTGCGCGTGCTCTACACGCTGGTGGAAGACGCCATGCTGCGCTCAACCTCCACGCGCATCGCACGGCGCTTGCTGGCGCTGAGCCGGGGCGACGCCACCGAGGCGACCGACGCGCGCCACAGTGTGGCGGTGTCGCAGGAGGCGTTGGCCATGATGTTGGGCATTACGCGCCAGACGCTGTCCAAGGAACTCAAGGTGCTGGCGCGCAACGGGGTGGTGGCACCGGGCTACGCGCGCATTGACATCGTTTGGCCAGCCGAATTGGAGCGCCTGGCCGCCCTGGGTTGATGCGCGCGCGGGAGAGGGCGCTTTGGCGTCGTGAGCGGCGGCGATTGGCTTGCCGGTAAAATCCGCCGCTTGCCCCTGCACCTGCTGGTGCCTGGCCCGCCCATTCGCCTTTGCCACCCACATCCATGTATTACCCAGAACAGTTCGACGTGATCGTCGTCGGCGGCGGCCATGCCGGCACCGAGGCGGCGCTCGCGTCTGCCCGGATGGGATGCAAGACGCTGCTCCTGACGCACAACATCGAAACGCTGGGCCAGATGAGTTGCAACCCGTCGATTGGAGGCATTGGCAAGGGCCATCTGGTGCGCGAGGTGGACGCGCTGGGCGGCATCATGGCGTTGGCCACGGACGAGGCGGGCATCCAGTTTCGGGTACTCAACTCCAGCAAGGGCCCGGCTGTGCGTGCCACGCGGGCCCAGGCCGACCGGCTGCTGTACAAGGCTGCGGTGCGCCGCACCCTGGAGAACCAGCCGGGCCTGAGCCTGTTCCAGCAGGCGGTGGACGACCTGCTGCTCCAGGGCGACCGGGTCACCGGCGTTGTGACCCAGGCCGGGATTGCGTTTCGTGCGACCACCGTGGTGCTGACCGCAGGCACGTTTCTCGACGGCAAGATCCACGTCGGGCTGGACAACTACCCGGCCGGGCGCGCGGGAGACCCACCGGCCGTGGCCTTGAGTGCACGCCTGAAGGAGCTTAAGCTGCCGCAAGGTCGGCTCAAGACCGGCACCCCGCCGCGGTTGGACGGGCGCAGCATCGATTTCAGCAAGTGCCTGGAGCAGCCCGGCGACGGTATGCCCGGAGGCATGAGCCCGACCATGCCGGTATTCAGTTTTATGGGGTGCACTGAGATGCATCCGCGCCAGATGCCGTGCTGGATTACCCAGACCAACGCGCACACCCACGAGATCATCCGCAGCGGCTTTGACCGCAGCCCGATGTTCACCGGCAAGATTGAAGGGGTGGGGCCGCGTTATTGCCCCAGTGTCGAAGACAAGATCAACCGCTTTGCCGACAAGGACAGCCACCAGATATTTCTGGAGCCCGAGGGTCTGACCACGCACGAGTACTACCCCAACGGCATCAGCACCAGTTTGCCGTTTGACATTCAGTACGCGCTGGTGCGCAGCATGGCCGGGCTGGAGAATGCGCACATCCTGCGCCCCGGCTATGCCATCGAGTACGACTACTTTGATCCGCGTTCGCTGCGCAGCAATTTCGAGACGCGTCAGATCAACGGCCTGTTTTTTGCCGGGCAGATCAACGGCACCACCGGTTACGAGGAAGCTGCTGCCCAGGGCTTGTTTGCCGGGGTCAACGCGGCGCTGCTTTGCCGGGGCGACGCGCCCTGGGTGCCGGGCAGAAGCCAGGCCTATCTTGGGGTGCTGGTGGACGACCTGATTACCAAGGGCGTGACCGAGCC
>CAIPBW010000316.1 GCA_903863395.1 uncultured beta proteobacterium | reverse complement strand
CGCATCCTTGGTGGCCTTGATGTAGTACGGGCCCCAGTTGATGACGGACGATGCCAAGTGGGCCTTGGGGCCGTAGGCGGTCATGTCGGAGTCCCAGCCAAAGGCGCGCTTGCCCTTGTCCTGTGCGGTCTTGAGCACAGCGGGGGAATCGGTGTTCTGGAACAGCACGTCAGCACCGCCATTGATCAGTGAAGTCGCTGCTTCGGTTTCCTTGGGCGGGTTGAACCATTCGTTGACCCACACCACCTTGGTCTTGACCTTGGGGTTGCTGCTTTGTGCGCCCAGCGTGAAGCTGTTGATGTTGCGGATCACTTCAGGAATTGGCACCGAAGCCACCACGCCCAGCGTGTTGGACTTGGTCATCTTGCCGGCAATCACGCCCGCCATGTACGCGCCTTCGTAGGTGCGGCTGTCGTAGGTGCGCATGTTCTCGGCGGTCTTGTAGCCGGTGGCGTGCTCAAACTTCACGTCCTTGGTGTCGGCTGCAATCTTGAGCATCGGCTCCATGTACCCGAAGGTGGTGCCGAAAATCAGCTTGTTGCCCTGGCCAGCCATGTCGCGGATCACGCGCTCGGCGTCAGCCGACTCGGGCACGTTTTCCACAAACGTGGTCTTGATCTTGTCGCCAAACTCTGCTTCCAACGCCTTGCGGCCGTTGTCATGCGCAAACGTCCAGCCGCCGTCGCCCACCGGGCCCACGTAGGCAAAGCCGATCTTCAGCGGCTCAGCCTTGGCAGGTGCCGAAGCGGCAGGTGCCGGAGCCGGTGCAGGCGCGGGCTCTTCCTTCTTGCCACAACCCACCAATGCAGCACTGGCCACAGCGGTCAGCGCGGCAATCTTCAGCAGCGAGCGTTTTTGCAAATCTGTCATGTCAGTTCCTTCTATAAATCAAAAGTTAAGGTCAAGCGTGGAAAAACTAGGAGCCAGGGTAAAACGGCTTTCCGATGGCAGCTGGCATATTAATACGAATCCAGCGCGGATTTCGCGAGATCAGCGCCAGCACCACAATCGTGGCCAAGTACGGCAACATGCTCAAAAACTGGCTGGGGACCTCCACCCCCGCGCCCTGCAAGTGGAATTGCAGCATGGTAACCCCCCCGAACAGGTAGGCTCCAAGCAATACCCGTGCCGGTCGCCAGGTGGCAAAGGTGGTCAGCGCCAGCGCAATCCAGCCCTTGCCTGCCACCATGCCTTCCACCCACAGCGGGGTGTAAATGATCGAGATATAGGCTCCGGCCAGCCCGCACAGCGCGCCCCCGGCCACCACCGCGCCCAGGCGAATCCAGCGCACGCGGTAGCCCAGAGCGTGGGCCGACTCGGGGCTTTCGCCCACGCTGCGCAAAATCAGCCCAGCGCGGGTGCGGTACAAGAACCACACCAGCGCCGCAGCAAAAATGATGGTCAGGTACACCAGCGGGTGCTGGCGAAACAGGGCCACTCCCACCAGCGGAATGTCCGAGAACAGCGGCACGGCATAGGTGGCGCGCTCGGGAATCTTCTCTTGCACATAGCTAATGCCGGCAAAAGCCGAAAAGCCCGCACCAAAAAGGCTCAGCGCCAGGCCAGTGGCGTACTGGTTGGTGTTCAGCCAGATCACCAGTGCACCAAATATGGCCGCCATCAAGCCCCCGGCGCAGATACCGGCCAAAAACCCCATGGTGTCGCTGCCGGTATGCACCACGGTGGCAAATCCGGCAATGGCAGCGCACAGCATCATGCCTTCGGCACCCAGATTGACAATGCCCGCCTTCTCGTTGATCAACAGGCCCAGGGACGCAATCGCCAGCACCGTGCCCGCGTTGAGCGTGGCGGCGATCAGTAGCGCGTAGGAATCCATTATTTCTTTCCTCCCTCATGTGGTGCGTGGGCCACAGCCACCCAGCGCAGGCGGTAGTTCACCAGCGTGTCGCAGCCCAGCAGGGTAAACAGCAGCAACCCCTGGAACACCCCGGTCAACGACTTGGGCAACCCCAGGCGCGACTGCGCCAACTCGCCGCCGATGTAGAACATGCTCATCAAAATCGCCGAAAACACCATGCCCACCGGATGCAGCCGCCCCACGTAGGCAACGATGATGGCGGCAAAGCCATAGCCCGCAGGCACATAGGGCGTGAGCTGGCCAATCGGGCCGGTAACCTCCAGCGCCCCCGCCAGCCCGGCCATGCCGCCAGAGATCAGCAGCGCCGTCCAGAGCGCGCGACGCGACGAAAACCCGGCGTAGCGCGAAGCCGCAGGTGCCAGGCCGCCCACCTGCTGTGCAAACCCGGCACGGGTGCGAAACAGAAAGATCCAGACCCCACCCACCCCCAGCAGCGCCAGCACCACGCCGATGTTGACGCGCGAGCCGTCAAACAGGCGCGGGATGCGCGTTACCGCGTCAAAGGTTTTGGTCTGCGGAAAGTTGTAGCCCTGCGGGTCTTTCCAGGGGCCATAGACCACGTAGCCCAGCACCTGCACGGCCACGTACACCAGCATCAGGCTCACCAGGATTTCGTTGGCGTGAAAGCGGTCGCGCAGCAGCGCGGTCAGGCTGGCCCAGGCCATGCCACCAAGCACCCCGGCCAGCACGATGAACACCACAATCCAGCGCCCGGTGGTGTTGTCGGCCAGCAGCGCCACACCGCTGGCGGCAATCGCGCCCAGCACGTACTGCCCCTCGGCCCCGATGTTCCACACGTTGGAGCGGAAACACACCGCCAGCCCCAGCGCAATCAGCAACAGCGGCGTGGCCTTGACCACCAGCTCGCCAATGGCATAGCCATTGCGGATCGGCTCCCAAAAGAACACCAGCAGGCCGCGCACCGGGTCTTTGCCGAGCAAGGCAAATAGCACCACGCCGATCACCACCGTGCACAGCAGCGCCAGCAGCGGCGAGGCGTAGCTCCACAGCGCCGAGGGCTGTTGCCGCGCTTCCAGTTTGAGCTTAGCCATGCTGCACCTCCCACAGGCCGCTCATCCATTCGCCAATTTTTTCCACCGTGGCCTCCGCTATCGGCACCGAGGGCGAAAGCTTGCCACGCGCAATCACGTGCATGCGGTCGCACACCTCAAACAATTCTTCCAGTTCTTCGCTCACCACCAGCACCGCGCAACCGGCATCGCGCAGCGCCAGAATCTCGCCGCGTATCTGCGCCGATGCGCCCACGTCCACGCCCCAGGTCGGCTGCGAGACGATCAGCAGCTTGGGGTTGGCGTCGATCTCGCGCCCGACAATGAACTTCTGCAAATTGCCGCCCGAGAGCGACTTGGCCATGGCGCGCGGCCCACCGGCCTTGACCATGAACTGCGCAATGATGCGCTGCGCGTGGGCTTCGAGTTCACGCACCCGAATCCAGCCGCCCACAAAGCCCGGCATGCTGATCGACTCGGTGCGCGTGAGCAGCATGTTGTGCGCCAGGCTCAGCGTGGGCACGGCACCCCGCCCCAGGCGCTCTTCGGGCACAAAGTGCAGCCCCATCTTGCGCCGCCGGCCCGGATGCATGTGCGACACATCCACCTCGCCCATGTGGATGCTGCCCTGGGGCGCGCGGTCATCCTCGCCCGAGAGGGCGTAGAGCAACTCCTTCTGGCCGTTGCCCGAGACACCGGCAATGCCCAGCACTTCGCCCGCGCGGATGTGCATGTGAATGCTCTCCAGGTCCACGCCAAACTGGTCCTCGCGCGGCAGGCTCAGGCCCTTGACCACCATCACCGCGCCGCCCGGCTTTTGCGGCCGGTGGTCGAGTTGCGGCGGCTCCGAGCCAATCATCATGCGCGACAGCGACGCGTTGGATTCTTCCTGCGGATTGCACACCCCGGTCACCTTGCCGCCGCGCAACACCGTGCAGGCGTTGCACAGCTCGCGAATCTCGTGCAGCTTGTGGCTGATGTACAAAATGCTGCAGCCTTCGCTGGCAAGCTTCTTGAGCACCACAAACAGCTTTTCCACCGCCTGCGGCGTGAGCACCGAAGTGGGTTCGTCCAGAATCAGCAACTCCGGGCGCGTGAGCAGGGCGCGGATGATTTCCACCCGTTGCATCTCGCCCACGCTGAGTGTGTGCACCGGGCGGCCGGGGTCAATGTCCAGGCCATACTCAGCCGCCTTGGCCAAAATGGCGGCGGTCACCTGCTCGAGCGAACTGCGCGTCAGGCCGAGCCACACGTTCTCGGCCACGGTCATGGTGTCAAACAGGTTGAAGTGCTGGAACACCATGCTGATGCCGTTGGCGCGCGCCTCCTTGGGGTTGCGGATCTGCATCAACTGGCCGTTCAGGCGCAGCTCGCCCGCGTCGGGCTGGATCGAGCCGTAGATGATTTTCATCAGCGTCGATTTGCCCGCGCCGTTTTCGCCCAGCACTGCATGGGTCTGGCCGGGCATCACCGTCAGCGACACATCACTGTTGGCCACCACACCCGGATACGCCTTGGTGATGCCGGTCAATTGAAGTCGAGGATTTAGCATGGGTTTACTTTACACGCATGTTGCTATCAGTCTTGAACATAGGCCCTCCAATTTGCCAAGGGCCGCAATCTACTAGCTTTTGGCACGGCGCGACAGCACAAAAGTTTGCTAGTTAATTCTTGCTATTGACAGACACGAAGAATACTGGCTTGCATTTTTGGCGCTATCCATTCCATGCAAATAGCCCGCCGCATGCTATTGGCTTGCGCCGCGAGACCTTCAAAATGCACTATGCTTGCCGCAAAAAAACCCTGCACCTCCAACCCGCACCATGACAAAAAGACACTTGCAATTTCTGCGCCACGGCAAAGTGGTGACTCTGCCCGACGTGCCGCCCGAGCGCACCTTGCTGGAGGTGCTGCGCGAAGACCTGCACGCCACCGGCACCAAGGAAGGCTGTGGCGAGGGCGACTGCGGTGCCTGCACCGTGGTGGTGGCCGAGGCCCAGGGCGACACGCTCAAATACAGCGCCATCAACAGTTGCATCCGCATGGCCCATTCGGTGCAGGGCATGGCGCTGTGGACCGTGGAAGACCTGCGCGACGCCAACGGCACGCTGCATCCGGCGCAGCAGGCGATGCTGCAAAACCACGGATCGCAGTGCGGCTTTTGCACGCCCGGCATTGTGATGAGCCTGTTTGGCCTGTACCAGAACCACACCGCGCGCGGCCAGGCGCTGTCGCGCGAGCAGGCGCAGCAGGCGCTCTCGGGCAACCTGTGCCGCTGCACCGGCTACCGTCCCATTCTGGACGCGGCCGAGGCGATGCAAACGCTGCCCCGCCAGGGCGTGGACGTATCCACCGTGCTATCACAGTTGAAGCAGCTTGCCGATAGCCAGCAGGGCGCGCAAGACGATGACGCCTACATGGCCCCGACCACGCTGGCCGGGTTTTTGCGTCTGCGCGCGCGCTACCCCGAGGCCCAACTGGTGGCCGGTTGCACCGATGTGGGTCTGTGGGTCACCAAGCAGCACCGGCGCTTTGAGAGCGTGCTCGACATCAGCCGCGTGGCCGAGTTGCGGCGCGTGGAGCAGTACCCACACCACCTGGCCATCGGCGCAGCGGTGACGCTGACGGACGCTTTTGCCGCGCTGGTGCAGCAACGCCCCCACCTGGCGCAGTTTGCGCAGCGCTTTGCCGGTTTGCCGGTGCGCAACAGTGGCACGCTGGGCGGCAACGTGGCCAATGGCTCGCCCATTGGCGACTCGATGCCTTTGTTGATTGCGCTGGGCGCCAGTGTGGTGCTGATGCGCGCACAGGGCCGGGGCATTGCGCACCGCGAACTGCGGCTGGAAGACCTGTACACCGGCTACCGCAAGAACGTGCTGGCGCCCGATGAAGTGCTGGCCTGGATCAAGGTGCCGCACGCCACAAACGATGAACTCAGTCGCGTTTACAAGCTGTCCAAGCGCATGGAAGACGACATCTCGGCCGTCTGTCTGGCCGTGTGCCTGCGGCTCAAGGACGGGGTGGTGGCTGCCGCTTCCCTGGGTGTGGGTGGCGTGGCCGCCACGCCGGTGCGTGCGCGCAAGACCGAGCGCGCCCTGCAGGGGCAACGCTGGAGCGCTGCCACCGCTGAAAAAGCCGCGCACGTGCTGCAAACCGAGTTTGCGCCGATCTCCGACATGCGCGCTTCGGCCGACTACCGGCGCAACGTGCTCGGTGCGCTGCTGCAGCGCTTCTGGCTGGAGAGCCAGGGCCAAGTCGCCATCGACCTGAGCCGCCTGCAGCCTCTGGGAGAAGCCGCTTGAGCGCGCAAGCCGGACAATCGCTCGCCCACGAGAGCGCAGCCGCCCAGGTGGCTGGCGCGGTGACCTATATCGACGACATTGCCGAAGTGCGCGGCACCCTGCACGCCGCTCCCATTCTTTCGACCCAGGCGCACGCGCGCCTGCTCGGCGTGAACGCCAGCGCGGCGCTGGCCATGCCGGGCGTGGTGGATGTGGTGCTGGCCGCCGACGTTCCCGGCGACAAGGTGCTGGCTGCCTTTGCCGGCGACGAGCCGGTGTTTCCCACCGACACGGTGCAATACCTCGGCCAGGTGGTGGGCCTGGTGCTGGCGCGCAGCGCTGCGCAGGCTCGCCACGCGGCACGCAAGGTGCAGTTGCAGTTGGAGGCGCTGCCCGCCATCCTGAGCATCGACGCCGCGCTTGCCGCGCAAAGCTATGTGCTGCCGCCCGTGTTTGTGCGCCGGGGCGCGCCCGAGACGGCGCTGGAGGCATCGGCCCACACCCTGCACGGCACGCTCGAAGTGGGCGGCCAGGAGCACTTTTACCTGGAGAGCCAGATCGCCTACGCCCTGCCGCAGGAGCAAAACCAGTGGTTGGTGTACAGCAGCACCCAGCACCCGGGCGAACTGCAGCACTGGGTGGCGCACGCGCTGGGCATCGACAACCACGCCGTGCGCGTGGAGTGCCGCCGCATGGGCGGCGGCTTTGGCGGCAAGGAGACCCAGGCCGGCCACGTGGCGGTGTGGGCGGCGGTGGCCGCGCACAAGACCGGGCAGGCAGTCAAGCTGCGCCTGGACCGCGACGACGACTTTTTGATCACCGGCAAGCGCCACCCCTTTGCCTACGAATACCGCGCCGGTTTTGACGCCAGTGGCCGCCTCACCGCCTTGAAGCTGCAGATGGCGGCCAACTGCGGCTTCAGCGCCGACCTCTCCGGCCCGGTGGCCGACCGGGCCGTGTTCCATTGCGACAACGCCTACTACCTCTCGGACGTGGAGATTGCCTCGTACCGCTGCAAGACCCACTGCCAGAGTCACACCGCGTTTCGCGGCTTTGGCGGGCCGCAGGGCGTGATCGTGATCGAGGCCATCCTGGGCGACATTGCGCGCCACCTGGGGCTGGACCCGCTCGACGTGCGCCTGCGCAACCTCTACAGCGACGAGGCCGTGCCCGGTGGTGCCCTCAAGCGCGATACCACCCATTACCAGATGAAGGTGGAAGACAACATCCTGCTGCCGCTGATCTCGCAACTGGAGCAAACCGCGCAGTACCGCAGCCGGGTGCAAGCCGTTGCCGCGTGGAACGCCGGCAACGCCGTGCTCAAGCGCGGGCTTGCGCTCACGCCGGTCAAGTTTGGCATCAGCTTTACCGCCACGCTGTTCAACCAGGCGGGCGCGCTGGTGCACGTCTATACCGATGGCAGCGTGCAGGTCAACCACGGTGGCACCGAGATGGGTCAGGGCCTGCACACCAAAGTGGCGCAGATCGTGGCCGATGAACTCGGCATCGGGTTTGAGCGCGTGCTGTGCACCGCCAGCGACACCAGCAAAGTGCCCAACGCATCGGCCACGGCGGCCTCGTCGGGCACCGACCTCAATGGCCGCGCCGCGCAGTTTGCCGCGCGCCATGTGCGCGACAACCTCGCCGCCTTTGTCTGCGGCATGGACGGCTGCGGTGCCGGTGCCATCCGCTTTGAGGCCGGTCAGGTGATCTCGCCCAAGACCACGCGCAGCTTTGAAGACGTGGTGCGCCAGGCCTACGCCAACCGCATCCAGTTGTGGAGCGACGGCTTTTACCGCACGCCCAAAATCCACTACGACAAGACCACGCTTACCGGGCGGCCGTTCTACTACTTTGCCTACGGCGCGGCCTGCACCGAAGTGGCGATTGACACGCTGACTGGCGAGAGCCGCGTGCTGCGCGTGGACATCCTGCACGACGTGGGCCGCTCCATCAATCCGGCCATCGACATCGGCCAGATCGAAGGCGGCTTTGTGCAGGGCATGGGCTGGCTCACCACCGAAGAACTGGTGTGGAACAGCGCCGGGCTGCTCACCACCCACGCCCCCAGCACCTACAAGATTCCAACCGCAGGCGATGTGCCAAAGCACTTTCACGTGGCGCTGTGGCCGCAGCCCAACCAGGAAGACAACGTGTTTGGCAGCAAGGCCGTGGGCGAGCCGCCCTTCATGCTGGCCATCAGCGTGTTTGAAGCGCTGCGCGACGCCGTGGCCCAGGCGCGCGGCGACGGCACCGCCGTGAGCCTGAACGCCCCGGCCACCGCCGAGAACGTGCTGCGCAGCCTGCGAGCGTTGTAAGACAATCACGCCATGAACCCATCCACCTCCCTGCGCCGACGCACCCTGCTTGGCGGCGCTGCCGCCCTGTCTGCCGTAGCCCTGCCGGGCCTGGCCCAGGGCAAGACCGTGCTGCGTATCTCGTCACCGGCGGTGCCCGACGACTGGCACGCCAGGATGTGGACCGTGTTCAAGGACACGCTGGAGAAAAGCGCGCCGGGCGAGTTCGACGTGCAGATCAACCTCAACGCCACGCTGTTCAAGCAAGGGGCCGAGCCCACTGCCATGGCGCGCGGCAATCTGGAGCTGGCGTCGATGTCGGCGTTTGACATTGCCAAGCTGGTGCCCGAGTTCTCGATCTTCACCGCCGGATACATCATCCGCGACCCGGCGCACCAGCAAAAAGTGTTCGCCGGAGCCATCGG
>CAIPBW010000315.1 GCA_903863395.1 uncultured beta proteobacterium | reverse complement strand
GCAACCTTCGTAGCAGGAACTCAGCACGGTTAGATCAAACTCGCGGTACATCGTGCTCGTCCAGGGCTGCTGCCCTACCATGCGCAATCGCCCTGAGGCCAGCAAGTCGCTTGCCGCCGTGCGGATGTTTTGCTCCAGGGGACCTGCGCCAACCATGGTGAGCATGAACGATGGCGGTAACAGCCGAAGTGCCGCAATCAGCAACAGGGGATTCTTTTCAGAGGAAAGTCTTCCGACGTAGACCAAGCGCACGTGTTCTGTCTGGGTTGGTGTTCGCACTTCGACCCCGGGGGTGGGGACGGCGTTGTGAATAACGGCCCCTTCTTGTGCGGAAACGTAGCGGTTGGCAAACGCCAGGAAAGACTGCTTGACGGTTTCCGACACAAATACAAAACGATCCACAGGCCGGTAGGCCAGGTGAAGCAACGCCTTTTTCACGCGGGATGCACCACCGTGTTCAAGCACTTGCGTTAACGGGCCATGTACCCAGACGATCAGTGGCCGATGCCAGAGGGCGCGCAGCACAGCACCCATGTAGGCCGGCAGAAAGTTGTTGCTTGCAATGATGCCGTCACACCGCCGAGCGGCCAAGCGAAGTTCCTGCAGGCTGCTGTTCCTGACGTTGAGTTCCTGGACGGCAATGCCATGGCGGGCCAAGGCGGATGCGAGCGTTCGCACCATGGTTGCGACACCGCCCATAGGGCCCCCTTCGGTGAGTAAGAGTACGCGCCGCGGACCTTTGGTTGGTAGATGATAATTGCCCAATGGTGGACCTTACTCGGTATCTGGACGGCAGCGCATTCGACGCCGACTTCGCCTATGCCCCCCAAATTATCGCCCAGAGCATTTCCCGTTCCGAAGTCCTGGTTCAATGCGCTGCGGGGCGACATGTCTTGCACGTCGGGTTCGCAGACCATGTGCCGTTGATCGCAGATCGGGTAAGGGCTGGGACATGGTTGCATATGCAACTGTGTGGTGTTGCGAAATCGTGCTGCGGTGTCGACGTGAACGAACAGGCGGTGACTCTGGCAACAAGCTTGGGGTTTGACGATGTGCGTGTGCTTGATGTGATGGACGATAGCGCGCTGGCGGCGTTGAGTGCGCGTACTGTCGATCTGGTCATGGTGCCCGATGTGATCGAACATCTTGCGGACGCAGCAGCGTTTCTCCAGCGTTTGGCAGGTGCCTTTGCGCACGCAGAGTTTGTTATCTCGGTGCCCAATGCCCTGGCTTTGCGTAATGGTCTTGCAGCTCTGGTCGGTGAGGAGCGCATCAACACCGACCACCGCGTTTGGTACTCGCCCTACACCCTGCAAAAGACCTTGTGGGATGGTGGTCTGGAGGTGACAGAAGTGATTGCGTGTCCGGTGAGCCGGGCGGGAACTATCGCTGGCCATTGGTTGAGGGCTCTGATGGGGACTCGGCCGCTATGGTCCGACTGTCTGATCGCCAAGGCGCGCGTGAGGTCACATGGTTCATAGGCAGCCCTGCAGCCCACGACTTGTTCGCGGGGCACTGCCATGAGTCGTTCTGAACCCCAGGTGATCGCCATCGTCGCGCACCAAGCTTTTTCGCTGGCGAACTTTCGCGGGGAACTCATCAAGGAACTGGTTACACAAGGGTTGCAGGTGGTGACCTTGGCGCCCGATTTTGACGCCGACTCGCGCGCCAAGGTGCAGGCGCTTGGCGCGCTTGCCGTCGATTACCGACTCGATAGAACCGGAACCAATCCCCTGGCGGACAGTGCCAGCGTACTCGCGCTCGCGGTTGCGCTGCGCAGAATTCGGCCGCAAGCGCTTCTGTGTTATTCCACCAAACCGGTGATCCTGGGCACGATTGCCGGTTGGCTGGCGGGCATACCGCACCGCGTGGCCTTGATCGAGGGGTTGGGCTATGCGTTTACGCCACGCAGCGATGCGGGCAATGCGCAAAGGCGAATCCTGCAACACATGGTTGCGCTGCTGTTTCGTTTGGCGCTGACGCTGGCGCATCGTGTGATGGTACTGAACAAGGACGACTTCTCCGCTTTGATCGACGGACGACTGGTCAGCGCTGACAAGGTGGAAATCATCGATGGCATTGGCGTGGACTTGGCCTACTGGAGTTGCGAATCCAGCGTACGCAGTCCGGTGACTTTCGTACTGGCGGCAAGACTGCTGGTGGAGAAGGGGGTGCGTGAGTATGCCGCTGCGGCGCGACGCATCAAGAAGTTGCATCCGGCGGTTCGGTTTTTGCTGTTGGGCGGGTTGGACTCCAATCCCGGGGCGCTGTCTGGTGCTGAAGTGCAATCCTGGGTTGACGAAGGGTTT
>CAIPBW010000314.1 GCA_903863395.1 uncultured beta proteobacterium | reverse complement strand
TGGACCGGGCATCCGTTCTCTGGCCCACGCTCGCCGTTGCACGCTGCTGGCGCACCGCACTGGGCTCATCAACACCGCGATTGGCACACAAGCTCTGTGGCAACGGCGAATGGGGCCGCCGCCCGGACGCCCAATCCACCATCCTGGGGGGTGGTGGATTTGCATCTGGTGGCTTCGCGCCAGAGAGGGGCAGTGGGGTCGGATCACGATTCAGGACGAGGGTCTTGCCGGAGACAAATCATGTTGAACGAAATCGTGCTCTGACCCCAGGGCCCCGGTGTAGCCGGAGAAAATACTCGCCGCCAGCGGAAGTGGGTGCTGCTGGCGATGGGTCGGTATGATCAGCCACCCCGCCCCAAAGCCACCCCAACCGCACTTGCATGACCGTTGACCTGATTGCCGGATTTTTGTCGGGTGCTGCCTTGATCATTGCCATTGGGGCGCAGAACGCGTTTGTGTTGCGCCAGGGGATTCGGGTGGAGCATGTGCTGCCGGTGGTGCTGGTGTGTGCTGGCGCGGACGCGCTGCTGATTGCGGCGGGAATCGCCGGTTTGGGCGCGTTGATCGATTCCGTGCCGGGGGTCTTGTCGCTAGCGCGCTATGGTGGTGCCGCCTTTCTGTCGGTGTATGGACTGCTGGCGGCGCGGCGGGCGCTGCATGCGCAGGCGCTCAACGTCGATGCAGGGGAGGGCACCCCGCTCGGCACGGCCCTGGTGACTTGTCTGGCGTTTACCTTTCTCAATCCGCATGTATATCTGGACACGGTGATTTTGCTGGGCTCGCTTGCCAGCCAGCGCGGCGAGGGTGGGCGTTGGGTGTTTGGTGGCGGAGCCGCCGCCGCCAGCTTTGTCTGGTTCTTTGCCCTGGGTTTTGGTGCACGCCTGCTTGGCCCGCTGTTTCGCAAACCCGCCGCCTGGCGCGTGCTGGATGCACTGATCGCCCTGACCATGTGGATCTTGGCTGCAAGCTTGCTGCTGGGTTAGCCTGGTTTGCAACTCCGCAGCAGCGTGCGAGCGTGCTTAAGCGCGTTGTTGGGTATTCACGCATAATGCCTGCACCAATGGGAGTGACATGAGCCAACGCCGCAAACTGCTCGCTGCGATTGGTGTGGGTGCGCTGGCAGCTTTGTGGATTCTTGCTTACCTGATCTGGGTGGACTACCAGCAGGCGATGCACTCTGCTCAGATCAGATCACGCGACTACGCCGCCATACTCGAGACCCGACTGGACGCTACGTTGCGTCGCGCCGACGCTGACCTGCGCTTGCTTGCAGGCTCCATCCCAGTTGCAGCCTTGCACAAGCAAGCGGTTGGGCGCTACGCGGACACGCTCAACACCGAGCTCGACGCCCACATGGTCGATTTCCCGGAGCTTGCCGGGCTGCGGATTTTCGATAGTGCAGGCGACCAGTTGTATTCGTCCGGTCGGGCCCATACGTTGATCAGCAATGTGGTGGACCGCGATTATTTCATCCGCTTGCGCGACCATCCGGGCGAAGAACTGGTGTTTTCATCGGTCAACATCTCGCGCACCACCGGGCGCCCGACGTTGGTGGCGGCCAAGGGCTTGCGCGACGTGGATGGCGTTTTTCGGAGCATCGTGATCGCTTCGGTGGAGTTGGAATATTTTCAAAAGTTGTTCAAGTCGCTTGATGTGGGCCCCAACGGAGTCGTATCCATCTACCGGGTTGACGACTTCACCCGCGTGGTGCGCTGGCCGGTGGGCGACGGCAAGCTCAATACGCCGCTGCCTCTGGATAACCCCTCGCGCGCCGCGCTGGCCATGGGCCAACGTACGGCCACGCAAGAGTACACCTCTGCGGCCGACGGCGTGGTGCGTGTCTACAGCCTGCACGCCTTGCATGGCTACCCGTTCTACGTGACTACCGGCATTGCGCGCCAGGACGCCTTGGCCGATTGGCGAGCGCGCTCCCTGGAGGTTGGCCTGGCGGGCGTGTTGACTATCGGCTTGCTGGCGGGCATGCTATTTCGGCTGTGGCGCGTGCAGCAAGAACAGACACGGTCGCTGCTGGCGCAGGCAGAAAGTGAAGAGCGTTTGCGCGCCCTGTTTGAGCGCGCCACCGATGGCATTGTGATCGTGTCTGAACACGGTAAGCTGCTATCGGTCAATGAAGCCTTTGCCCGGATGCATGGCTATACCAGTTCCGAATTGGTGTCCATGGACCTGCAAGATCTGGACACACCAGAATCCCTGGAAGGTTTGCCGCTGCGGCTGCGGCGCATCCTGGATGGAGAGCTTTTAAATTTCGAGGTTCAGCATTACCACCGCGATGGGCGTGTGATTGCGCTGGAGGTTTCTTCCAGCATGATTGTTTCGCAGGGCGAGCGGCTGATCCAGGCTTTCTATCGCGACATCACGCAGCGCAAGGTCACCGAAGAACTGGTGCGCCAGATGGCCTACTACGATCCGCTCACTAAGCTGGCCAACCGGGTGTTGCTGCGGGATCGCCTGATCCAGTCGATGCGGGTGGGCAAGCGCAGCGGCGGCTACGGCGCGCTGATGTTTCTGGACCTGGACAACTTCAAGCCGCTCAACGACCACCATGGCCACAGCGTGGGCGACTTGCTGCTGGTGGAGGCGGCAAAGCGGATCACGAACTGCGTGCGCCAGATCGATACTGTGGCACGCTTTGGCGGTGACGAATTTGTGGTGCTGCTCGACTACCTGCCCACGCACCTGGCGCAGGCGCGGCACCAGGCCGAACTGGTGGCCGAGAAAATTCGCACGGTGCTGGCCGAGCCATTTGTGTTGCAACTCGGCGGCGCGGCGTCGGAGCCAGCGCAGGAGGTTGCGCACCAGTGCAGCGTGAGCGTGGGTGTCGTGCTGTTCCTGGGTTCAACCTATTCCGAGGAAGATATTCTCGAGTGGGCCGATGCCGCGATGTACCAGGCCAAGCAGTCCGGGCGCAACGCCGTGCGATTCCATGGATAGCGTCTCCCAGGCAGGACCGGCCGGGGCGTTGCAGGCTTCGCGCGCTGCCGAGCACGAGTACGCCGTATTGCTCAATGAATCGAGCGACCCGATTTTTGCGTTTTACCCCGATGGCACCTACCGCTACGTCAATCGCGCATTTGCTGCGGGCGTGGGCCGGCAAGTCGAAGAAATCATCGGTCGCACGATCTGGGACCTCTTTCCCCCAGAGGATGCCAACCGGCGCTTTGCCGCCGTCAAGGAGGTATTTGCCAGCGCGCGCGTCAAGGTGATTGAAGTGGCCATCGCCCGGCCCGATGGCGACCACTACTACGTCACCACGGTCAAGCCGGTAATCGGTGAAGACGGCCAGGTGCTCTCGGTGATCTGCATTTCCAAAGACATCACCGAGCGCAAGCGCATGGAAGTGTCGCTGCACGATATGAACCAGTCGCTTGAGCAGCGTGTGTCCGAGCGCACCGCCGCGTTGGAGGCAGCCAACGTATTGTTGCTGCAATCCGAGCAGGCGCTCAAGACAGCACTGCGGGAAAAAGAAGCCCTGCTCAAGGAAGTGCACCACCGCGTCAAAAACAACCTGCAGGTCATCACCAGCCTGCTGCGGCTGGAGAGCAGGCGCAGCACACAAGCCGACACCAGCGCCGTGCTGCGCGACATGAAGGGGCGGATTCGCTCCATGGCGCTGCTGCACGAAACCCTGTACCGCTCGGGCACCTTTGCTGCGGTCGATCTGGCCGAGTATCTGCGGCACATTGCCAGCCACGCCATGCAGGCGCAGTCGAGCCATCCGCAGTTGATTGCGCTGGAGTTCGCTACCGCACCGTTGCGCGTGGGCATGGACCAAGCCATGCCCTGTGGCTTGCTGGTCAACGAGTTGATTTCCAACTGCCTCAAGCACGCGTTCCCGCCGGGGCGCGCGGGCCGGGTCTGCGTCGCCCTGCAGCCCATGGGAGACGGCGTTCAATGGAGTCTGCGTGTGAGCGATACCGGTGTGGGCTTGCCAGCCGACTTTGCCGACCGAAGCCAAACCTCGCTCGGCCTGCAACTGGTGGGCGATCTGGCCGGGCAAATGGGCGGCCGCATTGCGGCCGAAGCGCCAGTCGACCAAGGCGCGGCGTTTTACGTGGTATTTACGCCGCAGCAGCAGAGCGCGGCACCAGCGTCGGCCTGAAGCGGCCTACCAGCGCCCGGTCTCCACCCGGATCGCCACTTCGCAGTCGTCAAAGATTTCCAGTTTGGCAATGCGCACGCGCACGCCTTGCACGCCGGGCAACTGCATCAGGCGGTTGGCGAGTTTGCCAATCAGGCTCTCCAGCAGGTTGACATGCTCGGCCGTGCACTCGTTGATGATGATCTGGCGCACCTTGCGGTAGTCGAGCACATGGTGAATGTCGTCGTCACGCGGCAATAGCGGCTGCGGCCCCAGGCTCAGTTCGGCGTCCACCTGAATCGGTTGCGGCGCGGCAATTTCGGTTTCCAGAATGCCCAGGCTGGCGTCAAAGCGCAAGCCGGTGAGGGTCAGTATCTGCAGTCCGGTGGTGGCGGGATGTGTCATGGGACTTGCATCAGGGAAAAGTCGCGCTCAAAGCGCATCAGGTGTTGGCCCCCATCGACCAGCAGCGTGGTGCCGGTGATCGACTTGTTTTGCAGCGCAAACAGCACGGCAGAAGCCACATCCTGCGCGGTGGACGACTGCCCCAGCGGCGAGAGTTTGTGCAGCTTGGCGAACTTGCGCTCGTCGAGCAAATGGCTGGTGAGCGTCAGGCCCGGTGCCACGCCAACCACGCGCAGACGCGGGCTGAGCGCCAGCGCCAGCATGGTGGTGGCCGCTTCAAGCGCTGCCTTGGACAGTGTGTAGCTGAAAAAATCGGGGTTCTGGTTCCACAGCTTTTGGTCGAGCAGGTTGACCACCACCCCGCTGGGGCTGGCATCCTGCCCCGCCGGTGTGGGCAAGCGGTTCACCAGATGGTTGTGCAGCGCCTGCGACAGCAGCACGGCAGCGCCGGCGTTGCTGCGCATGTGCTTTTCCAAGGCGGCAAAGCTGAAGTTCTCGGCAGTGTCGTGCTCGAAGGTCGAGGCGCTGTTGACCAGGGCGTCCACCTGGCCCATCTGCGCCACCACCTTGGGCAGCAGGCTGCGCACCGCCGTCTCGTTGCCCAGGTTGCAGCGAAACGCGGCCGCGCCGGGCGTCAAACGCGCGCAGTCGGCCACCGTCTTGGTGGCGTCCTCCACCGAATCGCGGTAGTGCACGGCCACGCGCCACCCGGCCTGGGCCAGGGCCAGCGCAATTTCGCGGCCCAGGCGCTTGGCCGCGCCCGTGACCAAAACCGTCGGGGCAGAAGGAGGGGCAGACATTGGGCGACAATTCCAAGTGTTATGACAACAGCTCCAAGTTTAACGACACCCCCAGCGGGCACCCCGCTCCTGGCCGACCATATTGCGCAAAGCATCCGCGAGGGTGGCGGCTGGATCGGCTTTGACGACTTCATGTCCCTGGCCTTGTACAAGCCTGGCCTGGGCTATTACGCCCGGGGTGCCACCGTGTTTGGTGCCATGCCCCAGGGCATGAAAGACAGCGCCGGTGCCACCGTGGGCGCTGGCAGCGACTTTGTAACCGCGCCCGAAATGACGCCCTTGTTTGGCCAGGCGCTGGCGCGCCAGGTGGCGCAGGCCCTGCAGGCTACCGGCACCGACGAGGTCTGGGAGTTTGGCGCGGGCACGGGCACGCTCGCGGCGCAACTGATCGAGGCGCTCGATGCACTCGGTGTGCCACTGCGCCGCTACACCATCGTCGATCTCTCTTCCACCCTGCGTGAGCGCCAGCAGCAGCGCCTGCAAGCGTTTGGCGACCGGGTGCAGTGGGCACATGAATTGCCGCAGGCCATGCACGGCGTGGTGGTGGGTAACGAAGTGCTCGATGCCATGCCGGTCAAGCTGCTCGCGCGCGTCAATGGCCAGTGGCACGAGCGCGGCGTGGCGCTGGACGGCACGCGCGCCGACCTGGCCTTTGTGTGGGCAGACCGCGCCAGCGATCTGCGCCCGCCGCTGGAAGTGTCGGGCGAGCACGACTACCTGACCGAAATCCATCCCCAGGGCGAAGCCTTTGTACGCACCCTGGCCGACCGGCTGCAGCGCGGCGCGGTGATCCTGCTCGACTATGGCTTCCCCGAGGCCGAGTACTACCACGAGCAGCGCCACAT
>CAIPBW010000313.1 GCA_903863395.1 uncultured beta proteobacterium | reverse complement strand
CACCCACCAGAAATTCAGCCGCACCGGCGCGGAAAGTGACGATGTGCTGCGCCCATTCGCCCAGCCGCATCATGAGCGAGCCGTCGAGGTGGTGCGCCGACTCGCCAATGGTGGCCAGCCCGAGCGCAAATTGCAGCCACAACAACACCAGCAGCAGGATGTCGCTGGGCTTGGAGTTGATGCGGATGCGCTCATCGCCCAAGCGCCGGTGCAGCAGGATCGTGACACCGGCAAAGCCCAGCAGTCCAAAGAGGCCGCCCGACACCATCGCCCCGAGCTGCTTGTCGGGCGCGCTGACGAAGTGCTCGTACACAAAGTGCGGCGTGAGCAGCCCCATGCTGTGGCCGCCAAGCAAGAACAGAATCCCGACGTGGAACAGATTGCTGCCCCAGCGCAGTTGCCCGGCGCGCAGCAGTTGCGAGGAGTCGCTCTTCCAGGTGTACTGGTCGCGGTCAAAGCGGATCAGGCTGCCCAGGAAAAAGACCGTGAGGCAGATGTAGGGATAGTAGCCAAAGAGAAGTTGGTCCAGGTAGCTCATGCTGCCTCCTTCAGGGTGGTTGCGTGGTTGCGAACGATGTGGATCGGTTGGGCCTCGCCGGGCTTGGCCTGGCCCTTGGTACTGCAGCCGCCAAAGACTTCGGGCTCGGCCCAGCTTTCGTCCAGCGCTTCATCGGGTTGGATGGGAACGGCTTGCACCTTTTGCCCAGCGAGTTCCAGCACCGCTGCCACAAGCGCTGCATACGGACTGCCGCGCTGCAACAGCGCGCTGAAGATCGCACGCAGGATGTGGGCCATCTCGCCCAGGAACTCCTGCGCCTGGCGCGGCGGTTGGGTGGAGGCAAATTCGAGCACCACGCACAGGTGGTCGGGCAGCTCTTCGGGCGCGAGCAGCAAGCCGGCCTGCTCGTAGGTTTTCACCAGGTCCACCATCGCCGGGCCGCGCTCGCGCGAGTCGCCGTGCACGTGTTCAAACAGGTGCAGCGAAGTCGCGCGCCCCCGGTCAAAGGTTTCGACGTAGCGCGCTTCCACGTCCATCGGGTTGGGGCCGAGCAATTCAACCGCCAGCGAATGCAGCTCGCGCCGGCGTGCCACGCCCACTGCAGCTTCGCTGTCGATCACTTCGAGCAGTTGCGGCACCAGGGCGCGCAAGTCCTGATCGGGGTAGCCCAGCAGCAGCGCCAGGGCGCGCAGGGAATAAGCGTTGTTTTTCATGGTGTCTCCCCGGGGGTCAAACCATCGCCTTGATGGGAATGGTGCGCGGCTTGGTGCCGCCAAACAGGCTGGCGTCGGACTGGCCGTCGGAGCAGCCGTTGCCAAACGAGAAGCCGCAGCCGCCACGCAGGTCAAACGCGTTTTCGGCGTACTCGCGGTGCGTGCTCGGAATCACGAAGCGGTCTTCGTAGTTGGCAATCGCCATGGTCTGGTACATCTCTTCCACCTGCGCTGCGGTCAACCCCGTTTGCTCCAGCACGGCAACGTTTTCCACCTGGTCCACGTGCTTGCTGCGCTGGTAGGCGCGCATTGCCAGCATGCGCTCGAGCGCACGCACCACCGGCACGGTGTCGCCTGCGGTGAGCAGGTTGGCCAGGTACTGCACCGGGATGCGCATCTGGGCAATGTCGGGAATCTCGCCGTTGACTCCAATGTGGCCGGCGTTGGCGGCCGAGGTAATGGGCGAGAGCGGCGGCACGTACCAGACCATCGGCAGGGTGCGGTACTCGGGGTGCAGCGGCAGTGCCACTTTCCACTCCATCGCCATCTTGTACACCGGGCTGTTGCGCGCGCCTTCCAGCCACGCTTCTGGGATGCCGTCCACGCGCGCCTGGGCAATCACTGCCGGGTCGTGCGGGTCCAGGAACATATCGAGCTGCGCCTGGTACAGGTCCTGGTCGTTCTCGGTGCTGGCGGCGGCTTCAATCTTGTCGGCGTCGTACAGCACCACGCCCAGGTAGCGGATGCGCCCGACGCAGGTTTCGGAACACACGGTGGGCTGCCCGGCCTCGATGCGCGGGTAGCAGAAGATGCACTTCTCGGCCTTGCCGCTTTTCCAGTTGTAGTAAATCTTCTTGTAGGGACAGCCCGAGACGCACATGCGCCAGCCGCGGCACTTGTCCTGGTCGATCAGCACAATGCCATCGTCTTCGCGCTTGTAGATCGAGCCCGACGGGCATGATGCCACGCAGGCCGGATTGAGGCAGTGCTCGCACAGGCGCGGCAGGTACATCATGAAGGTGTTTTCAAACTGCCCGACCATGTCCTTCTGGACCTGGTCGAAGTTGGCCAGGTTGGCGTCCTTGCTGCGCTTGGAGAATTCGCCGCCCAGAATTTCTTCCCAGTTGGGGCCCCACTCGATCTTCTGCATGCGCTTGCCCGTGATCAGGCTGCGCGGACGTGCCGTGGGTGCGGCCTTGGTTTCGGGCGCGGACTGGAGGTGGTCGTAGTCGAAGGTGTAGGGCTCGTAGTAGTCGTCGATCTGCGGCATATTGGGGTTGGAGAAGATGCGCATCAGCAGCTTCCACTTGCCACCCTGGCGCGGCTCGATCGACCCATTGGCCTTGCGAACCCAGCCGCCGTTCCACTTGTCCTGGTTCTCCCAGTCCTTGGGGTAGCCGATGCCGGGCTTGGTCTCGACGTTGTTGAACCAGGCGTATTCCATGCCGGGCCGACTGGTCCAGACGTTTTTGCAGGTTACCGAACAGGTGTGGCAACCAATGCACTTGTCCAGATTGAGCACCATGCCGATTTGTGCGCGTACTTTCATGTGAGGTTCTCCTGGTGCTTAGGCTTGAATCGTGGGGGCTGCGTCTTCACCGTCGAGCCAGTCGATCTTGCGCATCTTGCGCACCACCACAAACTCGTCGCGGTTGGTGCCGATGGTTCCGTAGTAGTTGAAGCCGTAGCTGAACTGGGCGTAGCCACCAATCATGTGCGTCGGCTTGGTGCTGATGCGCGTGACCGAGTTGTGGATGCCGCCACGCGTGCCGGTGATTTCGGCGCCTGGGGTGTTGATGATTTTTTCTTGCGCGTGGTACATCATCACCATGCCCGGGTTGACGCGTTGACTCACCACCGCACGCGCCGCAATGGCACCGTTGGTGTTGAACAGCTCGACCCAATCGTTGTCCACAATGCCCACTGCCTTGGCGTCGGTTTCGCTCAGCCAGATCACCGGGCCGCCCCGGTTGAGCGTGAGCATCATCAGGTTGTCGGAGTAGGTGGAGTGAATCCCCCACTTCTGGTGCGGCGTGATGAAGTTGAGCGAAATTTCCTTGTTGCCATTGGGCTTGCGGTCGATGATGTCGTCCACCGTCTTGAGGTCCACCGGCGGGCGGTAGCTGGTGAGCCCCTCGCCAAAGGCCAGCATCCAGGGGTGGTCCAGGTAGAAGTGCTGGCGTCCGGTGAGCGTGCGCCATGGGATTAGCTCATGCACATTGGTATAGCCCGCGTTGTAGCTGACCTTCTCGCTCTCCAGGCCCGACCAGGTGGGGCTGGAGATGATCTTGCGCGGCTGCGCCTGGATGTCGCGAAAACGGATTTTTTCGTCTTCGCGGTGCAGCGCCAGGTGGGTGTGGTCGCGCCCGGTGATCTTGGACAGCGCAGCCCAGGCCTTGACCGCGACGTGGCCGTTGGTCTCGGGGGCGAGCTGCAGCACCACTTCGCAGGCGTCAATGTCGGACTCGATTTTGGCCATGCCCTTGGTCACGCCTTCGGTGTGAACGCGGCCGTTGAGCTCGCGCAATTGCGCCACTTCGGTCTTGGTGTCCCAGCCAATGCCCTTGCCGCCATTACCGATCTTGTCCATCAGCGGCCCCAGCGCGGTAAAGCGCTGGTAGGTGTTGGGGTAGTCGCGCTCGACCACCGTGATCTGCGGCGCGGTCTTGCCCGGAATCAGGTCCACCTCGCCGCGCTTCCAGTCCTTGACCTCAAACGGCTGCGCCAATTCGGCCGGGGTATCGTGCATCAGCGGCGTGAGCATGACTTCTTTCTCCACGCCCAAGTGCCCGACGCAAACCTGGCTGTAGGCCTTGGCAAAGCCCTTGTAGATTTCCCAGTCGGACTTGCTTTGCCAGGCCGGATCAACCGCCGTGGACAGCGGGTGGATGAAGGGGTGCATGTCGCTGGTGTTGAGGTCGTTCTTCTCGTACCAGGTGGCCGTGGGCAACACGATGTCGGAGTACAGACAGGTGGTGCTCATGCGAAAGTCCAGCGTCACCAGCAGATCGAGCTTGCCTTCGGGGGCCTGGTCATGCCACTGCACTTCGGTCGGTTTGGCTTCTTGCGCGCCTAGGTCTTTGCCTTGCACGCCATGGGTAGTGCCAAGCAGGTGCTTGAGAAAGTACTCATGCCCTTTGCCCGAAGAGCCCAGCAGGTTGGAGCGCCAGACGAACAGGTTGCGCGGCCAGTTGGCGGGGTGGTCCGGGTCTTCGCAGCTCATCTTGAGCGAGCCGTCTTTCATCGACTGCACCACATAGTCCTTGGGGTCCATGCCCTTGGCGAGCGCGTCCTTGACCACTTGCATCGGGTTGGTCTGCAACTGCGGCGCGCTGGGCAGCCAGCCCATGCGCTCGGCGCGCACGTTGTAGTCGATCAGGCTGCCGCCGAATTGGGACTTGTCGGCCAGCGGCGAGAGGATTTCGTCCACGCCCAGGCGCTCGTAGCGCCACTGGTCGGTGTGGGCGTAAAAGAAGCTGGTCGAGTTCATCTGCCGCGGCGGGCGCACCCAGTCCAGGGCAAAGGCCAACGCCGTCCAGCCGGTCTGCGGGCGCAGTTTTTCCTGACCCACGTAATGCGCCCAGCCACCACCGCTTTGGCCGATGCAGCCGCACATCATCAGCATGTTGATGACGCCCCGGTAGTTCATGTCGCTGTGGTACCAGTGGTTCATGGCAGCGCCGATGATGATCATCGACTTGCCCCGGGTCTTGTCGGCGTTGTCGGCAAACTGGCGCGCCACGGCAATGATCTGGTCGCGCTTGACGCCGGTAATTTTTTCCTGCCACGCGGGGGTGTAGGGCACATCGTCGTCGTAGCTGCTGGCAGCGCGGGCAATGTTGTTGTCCGTGCCTGCACCGTCTTCGCCCGGCAGGCCGCGCGCCACGCCGTAGTTGGCCACCGTCAGGTCGAACACCGTGGCCACCAGCATGCTGCGTTCTTCTCCCGCCTTGCCCAGCTTGATGCGGCGCATGGGCACCTTGCGCAGCAGAATGTCATTGACGGCCGAAGCCTGTTGGTTGGCGCTGAAGTTGGGCGTGTCGATACCGCCAAAGTAAGGGAAGCCCACGTTGCCCACCTCGTAGTCGGCCTGCTCGCCTTCCATCAGGCTGAGCTTGAGCTTGACCTCGGCGTTGTCGCGCGCTTCCTTGTTCTCCAGGTTCCATTTGCCCACATCGGCACGGCCTTCGGCACCCCAGCGAAAACCGATTGAGCCGTTGGGCAGGACGATGTGGTCGTCCTGGTCAAACGCCACGGTCTTCCACTCAGGGTTATTGTCCTGGCCGAGCTTGCCGTTGAAGTCGCTGGCACGCACGTAGCGCCCCGGCACCAGTGCCTTGCGTCCATCGGCCAGGGTGCGTTCCTCAAGCTGCACCAGGTTGGGCATGTCGGTATAGCGACGCACATAGTCATCAAAGTATTGGCTGCGCTTCTCGAAATAAAACTCCTTCAGGATCACGTGCCCCATGGCCATGGCGACGGCGGCGTCGGTGCCCTGCTTGGGGTGCATCCACAGGTCAGCGAGCTTGCTGATCTCGGCGTAGTCGGGGGTGATGGCAACGGTCTTGGCGCCCTTGTAGCGCACCTCGGTAAAGAAGTGGGCGTCGGGCGTGCGCGTCTGCGGCACGTTGGAGCCCCAGGCGATGATGAAGGTCGAGTTGTACCAGTCGGCCGACTCGGGCACGTCGGTTTGCTCACCCCAGATTTGCGGGCTGGCCGGGGGCAAGTCGCAGTACCAGTCGTAAAAGCTCATGCACACGCCGCCAATGAGCGAGAGGTAGCGGCTGCCCGCCGCGTACGAAACCATCGACATCGCCGGAATCGGCGAGAAACCAATCACCCGGTCGGGCCCGTACTTCTTGGCGGTATAGACGTTGGCGCTGGCAATCAGCTGGTTGACTTCGTCCCAGGTGCTGCGCACAAAGCCACCCAGCCCGCGCTGCTTTTGCCACTCCATGCGCGCCTGCGGGTTTTCGACGATGCTGGCCCAGGCGTCCACCGGGCTCTTGCAGACGGCCAGCGCGGCGCGCCAGTGCTTGAGCAAACGGGCGCGGATCATCGGGTACTTGACGCGGTTGGCGCTGTACAGATACCACGAGTACGAAGCGCCCCGGGCACAGCCGCGCGGTTCGTGGTTGGGCAGGTCGGCGCGGGTGCGCGGGTAGTCGGTCTGCTGGGTTTCCCAAGTGACGATGCCGCCCTTGACGTAAATCTTCCACGAGCACGAGCCGGTGCAATTCACGCCATGGGTGCTGCGCACGATCTTGTCATGCGCCCAGCGGTCGCGGTAGGCGTCTTCCCAGGTGCGGTCTTCGGCGGTGGTGACGCCGTGTTCGCCCGAGAACGGCTCCTTGGGGTTGGAGAAGTGGCTGAGTCGGTCCAGAAAGTGGCTCATAGGATACCTCGGTAACAATGACAGTCGCTAATAAATGTTCTGCTGCGCTTGCGGGGCGCAAGCGCTTCAGGGGTTCTTGATTTCTGAGCCCGCGCGCAGGTAGAACCACCAGTTCAGGATGAGGCACAGGGCGTAGAAGATGGCAAAGCCGTACATCGCGTTTTCGGGCGAGCCGGCCTTGATCTGCGCACCAATCACCACCGGAGCGATGAAGGCACCGTAGGCCGCCACGGCCGATGTCCAGCCCAACACCGGGCCGGCCTGCTGGCGGTCAAAGATCACGCCGATGGTGCGAAAGGTCGATCCGTTGCCCAGGCCGGTGGCGGCAAACAGCAGCACAAACAACCACATGAAGGGCTGGAAATACTGCTCCGGCGCGGCCGAGGCATAGGCCAGCAGCATCACGTAGCCCACGGCGGCGGAGGCAAACACCATCACGGCAGAGATCACCTGGGTGACGATGGAGCCGCCCACCTTGTCCGAAATCCAGCCGCCAATCGGGCGCACCAGCGCGCCCACAAACGGGCCGATCCAGGCGTAGGTCAGCGCCGAGGGCGCATTGGGGTTCTTGAGCGCGTGCTGCATCACACCGGCGGCATCGGGCAAGTGGCTCACGCCAAAGATCACCGTGATCGACAGTGGCAAGGCCATCGAGAAGCCGATGAACGAACCGAAGGTGACGATGTAGAGCACCGTCATCGACCAGGTGTGCTTGTTGCCAAAAATGGCAAACTGCTTTTCGATGTTGCCCTTCATCTCGCCAAAGGCCGCAAGCTTCATCACCATCAGCGTGGCCACAATCGTCAGCGGCAGCGCCACCCACATATTGAGCAGGCCCAGCCCGGTAGGTGCGGGCAGGTACAGGTACAGACCCAGGGCACCGACCATGCAGGCAAGCACCCACAGGTAGATGATCTTGCCAAAGGCGGCCAGGGTGCCGCCGTAGTTGGGCGAGAGCGGCAGCAGGTTGTTCATGCCAAGCCAGGCCGCAGCCACCAGCGGCAACAGGATCGCCGCCCAGATAAAGCCCGCGTTCTGGATGAAAGTGGGCGTGCCCGCAACGATCTTGCCCAGAATCCAGCCGCTGTCCTTGGCGAGCACCATCGAGCCGCCGCCCATGGCACCAAACACACCCACCGTCATCACCAGGGGAATGAGCACCTGCATGGTGGTGACGCCAAAGTTGCCCAGCCCGGCGTTGAGACCCAGCGCCGTGCCCTGGCGCGCCTTGGGAAAGAAGCCGGTGATGTTGGACATGGAGCAGGCAAAGTTGCCCCCGCCAATGCCCGACAGAAACGCGCACGCCTGGAACACCCACAGCGGGGTGTTCTTGTCCTGCAGCGCAAGACCGGTCCACACCGCAGGCACCATCAGCAGCGCGCTGGTCAGAAAGATGGTGTTGCGCCCCCCGGCCAACCGGATGAAGAACGACGCCGGAATGCGCATGGTGGCACCCATCAGCCCGGCAATCGCCGTGAGCGAAAACATGTCTGCGGGTTTGAACGGAAAGCCCAGGTTGAGCATCTGCACAGTGATGATGCCCCACATGCCCCAGACCGCAAAACCGCACAGCAGGTTGGGAATCGAAATCCAGAGGTTGCGGTTGGCAATTTTCTTGCCGGTGGACTCCCAGAACTGCTCGTCCTCGGGCCGCCAGTCGGCAATGTCCGCTTTGGAATAGCGAGGGTCAGGCATGGTGAATGCTCCTTGAAGGTTGAATCGGTAGGTGCAGGGGGTCGGGCCAGACGCAGCGGGCCGTCAGTTCTGCAGGGAAAAAGGGGTGGCGGTGTCGCCCATGACCTGCTGGCGGCGCACCTCGGTCCAGTACATCCAGATCAGCGAGACCCAGACCACGCCGTACATCAGCATGAAGGCGCTGGAGCGGATGCCGGTCAGGTCCATCAACGCGCCAAACATGATCGGCAGCACAAAGCCGCCCATGCCACCGGCCAGGCCGACGATGCCCGAGATGGTGCCGATGTTGGCACCGTAGTCGTCGCTGATGTACTTGAACACGCTGGCCTTGCCAAAGGCCCAGGCGATGCCGAGCGTGAACATCAGCGCCGTGAACAAATAGACGTTGAGGCCAATGTGGAATGTGGTCGGGCCACTGGTGGTGGTGATGGTCACATCGGTCTGCGGATACGAGAGCAGAAACAGGCAGATCCAGCTCACCCACATCACCCACCAGGTGACCGCATGGGCACCGAATTTGTCCGCCAGAATGCCGCCAAAGGCGCGCAGCACGCCGCCGGGCAACGAGAAACACGCCGCCAGCAAGGCCGCCACGCGGATGTCCAGACCAAACTCGCCCACGTAGTACTGCACCATCCACAGCGACATTGCCACGTAGCCGCCAAACACAATGCTGTAGTACTGGCAGTACTTGATGACCTTGGGGTCTTTGAGCGCCTTGAGCTGGTCCATGAACTTCACGTTGCTGGGCACCAGGTGCGCGGGGTCGCTGTGGCTGAACATCCAGAACAGCACCAGCGTGCCAAGCATGATGGCGGCGTAAACCTGCGGCACCATCGCCCAGCCAAAGGCCACCAGCAACACCGGCGCAATGAACTTGTTGACCGCCGCACCCGAGTTGCCCGCACCGAAAATTCCCATCGCCATGCCCTGGCGGCTCTTGGGAAACCAGCGCGCCACATACGGTGTACCCACCGAGAACGAGCCGCCCGCCAGGCCCACAAACAATCCGATCACCAGAAAGTGCCAGTAGGCCGTCGCGTAGCCCATCAGCCAAATGGCGGGCACCGTGATCGCCATCAGGCAAGACAGCACGATGCGCCCGCCGTAACGATCGGTCCAGATGCCCAGTGGCACGCGGATCAGCGAACCGGTGAGCACCGGCATGGCCGTGAGCAACCCGAACTGGGTGGAGTTGAGGTCGAGCATCTTCTTGATCGGTATGCCGATCACGCCAAACATCATCCACACCATGAAGCACACGGTAAACGCCAGCGTGCTGACAATCAGCACCGACCACGCATTCTTCGCATTCCGCAGTTCAGAGGCCATCGGGTTATCTCCAGAGCAAGTGGCATGACTGTCGCGGAACGCGCAGCGCTTGAACATCCACCGTTGGAACGCGAAGGCGACGCCAAAAGAACTACGCCCGGCTCAGCGGGATAGTTCTAAAGGACTATGGCAAGTTTCAACCTGGACTCGGAAGTTGGACGAGCCCGAGTGATCTGTCAGGCGGTGGCCTGAACCTGTGGGAGCCAGCCTGCATGGATT
>CAIPBW010000312.1 GCA_903863395.1 uncultured beta proteobacterium | reverse complement strand
GTGCCAGGGGCCAGTAGGTTATTGGATTTTTCGGCATGACCCTGGCACCCTACGCATGTGACCCGGCGCAATCGCGCGGTCGGCGCTTTGCCGAGCCGCCTGCACCCACGCGCACCGCGTTTCAGCGCGACCGCGACCGCATCGTGCACTCCACCGCCTTTCGGCGTCTGGTGTACAAGACGCAGGTCTTTTTGAACCACGAGGGCGACCTGTTTCGCACCCGGCTTACCCATTCGATTGAAGTGGCGCAATTGGCGCGCTCGATGGCGCGCGCACTGGCGCTCAACGAAGATCTGGTGGAAGCCATCGCCCTGGCGCACGACCTCGGCCACACACCCTTTGGCCACGCCGGGCAGGACGCGCTCAACGCCTGCATGCAAGGCAACGGCGGCTTCGAGCACAACCTGCAAAGCCTGCGCGTGGTCGATCAACTCGAGGAGCGTTACCCGCAGTTCGATGGCCTGAACCTGAGCTTCGAGACGCGCGAAGGCATTCTCAAGCATTGCTCGGCCACCAACGCGGCGGCGCTGGAAGCGCTTGAGCCGCACGGCGTTGCGCGGCGCTTTCTCGACCACACCCAGCCCAGCCTGGAGGCGCAACTGTGCAACCTGGCCGACGAAATTGCCTACAACGCGCACGACGTGGACGACGGCGTGCGCTCGGGCCTGATTGCCATGGAGCAATTACAGGAACTGCCCCTGGTCGAGCAATACCGTCGCGAGGCATTGGCTGCGCATCCGGCGCTGGCCCAAGCCACGCAGGCGCGCCGCCTGTTGTACGAATCAATTCGCCTGATGCTCAGCGCCCAGGTGTATGACGTGCTGGCCGCCACCCGCAGCGCCTTGGGGCAATCCGGCGTGCAAACCCTGGAGCAGGTGCGCGCCGCGCCCGCGCTGGTGCAGTTTGGCGCGCAAATGCGCGAGCAGTCGCTCTCGCTCAAGACGTTTTTGATGCGCCGCCTGTACCGCCATCCACAAGTGATGGAAAACATGGCACTGGCCCAGACCGTGGTGCGCGAACTGTTTGCCGCGTACTGCGCCGCGCCGCAGGAGATGCAGGCCGGATTTGCTGCGCGCGCCAGTGCTTTGCAAGCCACCACCAGTGCCGACGCCAACCCGGTAGCGCGCGTGGTGGCCGACTATATTGCCGGCATGACCGACCGCTTTGCTTCGCGCGAGCACCAGCGCCTGACCGGAAAGACGCTGCTCCCATGAAACCCGCCAAAACAGCACTACCCACAAAGTCGCCCGCCGGGCGCGGTGTGGACGCCAGCCACCCGTTGGCGGCAGAACTGCGTCCAGGGCAATCGCTGGAGTTGCTCAAGGAACTGCATATCCTCACGCGCGATGGCCGGCTCAACCAGGATTCGCGGCGCAAGCTCAAGCAGGTGTACCACCTGTACCAGTTCATCGAAAAAATCCTGCAGGAAACAACGCTGGTGCCGGGCCAGACCCTGACCCTGGCCGACCACGGCGCGGGCAAGTCCTACCTGGGCTTCATCCTGTACGACCTGTATTTCCGCTTCCATCCCCAGAGCCACATTTACGGCATTGAGACGCGCGCGGAGCTGGTCGAAAAGTCCCGCGCGTTGGCGGCCAAGTTGGGTTTCGAGCGCATGAGCTTTCTGCACCTGAGTGTGCAGGAAGCCGCGCTGGCACCGGAGTTGCCCGCGCAGATTGACCTGGTGACGGCGCTGCACGCCTGCGACACTGCCACCGACGACGCGATTGCCTTTGGCCTGCAAAAAAAGGCACGCGCCATGGTACTGGTGCCGTGCTGCCAGGCGGAGTTGGCGCGCCACCTCAATGCCCACAAGGCGCTCAACCTGCGGCGCACGCCGCTGGCCGAGTTGTGGCGCCATCCGTTGCACACGCGCGAGATCGGCAGCCAGTTGACCAATGTCTTGCGCTGCCTGTACCTGGAGGCCAGCGGTTACCAGGTCAGCGTGACTGAGTTGGTGGGCTGGGAGCACAGCATGAAGAACGAGCTCATCATCGCGCGCTACACCGGCCAGCACAAACGCCAGGCGGCGCAGCGCCTGCGTGAGCTGCTGCAGGAGTTTGGCCTGGATGAATTGCTTCATACCCGGTTTACATTGCCACAGGACAATGCCGGTGCGCCCTGATGGGCGGAGGCGAAAGCCGTATTATTGGAACCTGTTTGGGGAGAAAAACTTATGAAACGAATTTTGAATGCAATGCTGGTCGGCACCTTGGCTGTTGTTCTGGGTGCCTGCGCCAGCAGTAGCCCTGATGTCATTCAGCGCGGTGACGCGCAACGCATGGCCAAGGTCGAAGACGCCGTTGTGCTGACGGTGCGCTCGGTGGTGGTCGATGGCAGCCAGTCGGGTGTCGGCGCTACCGTGGGCGGCGTCGTGGGCGCGGTTGGTGGTTATGGCGGCAGCGGCGTGCAGCGCGAAGGCCAGGTGCTGGGCGTGCTCGCCGGTGTGGCTGGTGCGGTGGCGGGCAACGCCATTGAGCGCTTTGCCACGCGTGAAGACGCATTTGAAATCTTGGTGCAACTCAAGGGCGGCGAGCGCCGCGCCATTGTGCAGGCCAAGGGCGGCGAGGTGTTCACACCTGGCGACGCGGTCATCGTGGTCACCACCGGGGGCAAGGTTCGGGTCGCCAAAGCGCCCAAGTAATGGCAGCCCGGCATGGCGCGTTTACCCCGTTTGAGCCTGCCGGGTTACCCGCACCACGTCATCCAGCGCGGTAACAACCGCCAAAGCATCTTCGAGTCGGCGCAGGACTACCAGCAGTTGCTGGACTTGCTCGATGGAAACGCACGCAAGTGTGGTGTTGCCGTACACGCCTACGTGCTGATGGGCAACCACTTCCATCTGCTGGTCACGCCGCAAACCGCCGAGGGCCTGCCGCAAATGATGCAGGCCATCGGCAGGCGCTACGTGCGCTACTTCAACGACCGCCAGAAGCGCTCCGGCACCCTGTGGGAAGGGCGCTACAAATCCACCGTGGTGCAGTCCGAGCGCTACCTGCTTGCCTGCATGGCCTATATCGACCTCAATCCGGTGCGCGCAGGCATGGTTGAGCGCGCCCAGGACTATCCCTGGTCCAGCCACGGGCACTATGCGGGCTTGCGTATCGACCCCTGCGTCACGCCGCACCCTATCTTTTGGGAGCTGGGCAACACGCCCTTTGCCCGTGAAGCCGCGTACGCAGAAATGGTGCATGCGGGCATCAACCCGGTGCAACGCCAGGCGCTCACCGACGCAACCTTGCGTGGCTGGGCCTTGGGCGAGCCCGCCTTTGTGGCAGATTTGCAATCCAAAACGCCCCGACGGCTGAGCAAATCCAGCGCCGGGCGACCCCTGCTGACGCGCGCCAACTCCTGACTTTTCCGGTAAAACACCGCCTTTGCGCTTCGTTTTTTAAGGGATTTTGTCGCTTTTAATATGTCCCCAATTAAATGTTGATTGTATTTATCAACAAATAATTGGAATCTGACCCCAAATAATTTGGTTGGCATTGTTGTTGCGATGGGGTAGGCTCTTGTCCCAGTGCAATTTATAGGAACACGCCATGACCACGGCTGCTGAAATTCAACATCTTCAGAACAACGGTTTGTACACCTCGGAGCAGGAGCATGATGCCTGCGGCGTGGGGTTTGTCGCGCACATTCGCGGCGAGAAGAGCCATTCCATCGTCCAGAACGCGCTCAAGATCCTTGAAAACCTCGATCACCGGGGCGCAGTCGGGGCCGACAAGCTGATGGGCGACGGCGCGGGCATCCTGATCCAGTTGCCCGACGCCCTGTACCGTGAAGAAATGCTGGCCCAGGGCGTGACCCTGCCGCCCCCGGGCGAGTACGGCGTGGGCATGATCTTTCTGCCCAAGGAGCATGCCTCGCGGTTGGCCTGCCAGCAGGAGATGGAGCGCGCCATCAAGGCCGAGGGTCAGGTGCTGCTGGGCTGGCGCGATGTGCCGGTTAACCGCGAAATGCCGATGTCGCCCACCGTGCGCGAAAAAGAACCCATCCTGCGCCAGGTCTTCATCGGCCGGGGCGACGACGTGATCGTGCAGGACGCGCTGGAGCGCAAGCTCTATGTGATCCGCAAAACCGCCAGCGCCAACATTCAGGCGCTCAAGCTCAAGCACAGCAAAGAGTATTACGTGCCCAGCATGAGCAGCCGCACCGTGGTTTACAAGGGCTTGCTGCTGGCCGATCAGGTGGGCACCTACTACCTGGACCTGCAGGACGAGCGCTGCGTCTCGGCCCTGGGCCTGGTGCACCAGCGCTTCTCTACCAACACCTTCCCCGAGTGGCCACTGGCGCACCCGTACCGCTACGTGGCGCACAACGGCGAGATCAACACCGTCAAGGGCAACTACAACTGGATGAAGGCGCGCGAAGGCGTGATGTCGTCTCCGGTGCTCGGCGCTGACCTCAAAAAGCTCTACCCGATCAGCTTTGCCAACCAGTCCGACACCGCCACTTTCGACAATTGTCTGGAGTTGCTGACCATGTCGGGCTACCCGATCAGCCAGGCGGTGATGATGATGATCCCCGAGCCGTGGGAACAGCACACCACCATGGACCCGCGCCGGCGTGCCTTCTACGAATACCACGCCGCCATGCTCGAACCTTGGGATGGCCCTGCGTCCATTGTGTTTACCGATGGCCGTCAGATCGGTGCCACGCTCGACCGCAACGGTTTGCGTCCGTCGCGTTACTGCATCACCGACGACGATCTGGTGATCATGGGCTCGGAGTCCGGCGTGCTGCCGGTCCCTGAGAGCAAGATCGTGCGCAAGTGGCGCCTGCAGCCAGGCAAGATGTTCCTGATCGATCTGGAGCAGGGCCGCATGATCGACGATGAGGAACTCAAGGCCGGCTTGGCCAACAGCAAGCCCTACAAACAGTGGATCGAGAACCTGCGCATTCGCCTGGACGACGTGGAGTTCCACGAGCGTCGCACCGCTTCCAAGGGGCACGCCGCCCCGGCCGATGGCGGCGCACGCATTTCCGACAAGGTCAGCCTGCTCGACCGCCAGCAGGTCTTTGGTTTCACGCAAGAAGACCTCAAGTTCCTAATCGCCCCCATGGCCGTGGCCGGCGAGGAAGCCATTGGCTCAATGGGAAACGACAGCCCGCTGGCCGTGCTCAGCGACCGCAGCAAGCCCCTGTACAACTACTTCAAGCAGTTGTTCGCCCAGGTGACGAACCCGCCGATCGACCCGATCCGCGAAGCCATCGTGATGTCGCTGGTGTCCTTCATCGGCCCCAAGCCCAACCTGCTCGACATCAACCAGGTCAACCCTCCGATGCGCCTGGAGGTGAGCCAGCCGGTGCTCAACGCTGCCGACATGGCCAAGCTGCGCGACATCGAGAAATACACGCACGGCAAGTTCCGCAGCCACGTGATCGACATTACCTACCCCCTGTCCTGGGGCCACGAAGGGGTGGAGGCCAAACTGGCGTCGCTCTGTGCCGAAGCAGTGGACGCGATCAAGGGCGGCAAGAACATCCTGATCATCAGCGACCGGGGCGTGAGCGCCAGCCAGGTCGCCATTCCGGCCCTGCTCGCGCTCTCGGCCATCCACCAGCATCTGGTGGGTGAAGGCTTGCGCACCGCAGCCGGTCTGGTG
>CAIPBW010000311.1 GCA_903863395.1 uncultured beta proteobacterium | reverse complement strand
GTTGTCTTCCATCGATTCATCAACATCCACGCGGTTGGCGTTGAGGCGCGCAATGTCGGCGGCGGTGATGTCGCCGGTGACGTACACGCCGTCAAAGCACGACGCGTCAAAGTCGTGAATGCGCGGGTTGAGTGAGCCGATAGCCTTCTTCATGCCCTCGACTTCCTGGTAAATCAGCGCATCGCAGCCGATGAGTTGGCGAATCTCTTCCACCGAGCGGTTGTGCGCCACCAGCTCCTTGCTGGTGGGCATGTCGATGCCGTACACATTGGGGTAGCGCACCGGTGGCGCAGCGCTGGCCAGGTAGACCTTGCGCGCACCGGCGTCGCGTGCCATTTGCACAATCTCGCGGCTGGTGGTGCCGCGCACGATCGAGTCGTCCACCAGCAACACGTTGCGGCCCTTGAACTCGCTGGCAATCACGTTGAGCTTTTGGCGCACCGACTTCTTGCGCACTTCCTGCCCCGGCATGATGAAGGTGCGCCCCACGTAGCGGTTTTTCACAAAACCCTCGCGGTACGGCAGGCCCAGCAGTTGCGCCAGTTGCGCGGCGCTGGGGCGGCTGGACTCGGGGATCGGGATCACCACGTCAATTTCGTTGGGCGGCACGGTCGAGATCACGCGCTTGGCCAGGGTTTCGCCCAGGTTCAGGCGCGCCTGGTACACCGAGATGCCGTCCATCACCGAGTCGGGCCGCGCCAGGTACACAAACTCGAAAATGCAGGGGTTGAGCTGCGGGTGGTCGGCGCACTGCTGGGCGTGGAGCGTGCCGTCGAGCGCAATGAACACCGCCTCACCGGGGTCGATGTTGCGGTCAAACGCGTAGCCCACGCCCTCCAGCGCCACCGATTCGCTAGCCACCACGGTACTGCCGGGCACGCCGCCAATGCACAGCGGACGGATGCCATAGGGGTCGCGAAACGCCAGCACGCCGTGGCCGGCAATGAGTGCAATCACGGCATACGAGCCGCGCACGCGCCGGTGCACATTGCGCACGGCGGTGAACAAATCCTCGGGCGTGAGCGGCAGGCCACGCGTGGTCTTCTCGATCTCGTGCGCCAGCACGTTGAGCAGCACTTCGGAGTCGCTCTCGGTGTTGATGTGGCGGTGGTCGGTGCTGAAAAGCTCGGCCTTGAGCGCGTGCGCGTTGGTCAGGTTGCCGTTGTGCACCAGCACAATGCCAAAGGGCGCGTTCACGTAAAACGGCTGAGCCTCTTCTTCGCTGTAGGCGTTGCCCGCTGTGGGGTAGCGCACCTGGCCCAGGCCGCAGTTGCCCGGCAGCGAGCGCATATTGCGCGTGCGAAACACGTCGCGCACCATGCCCTTGGCCTTGTGCATGAAGAACTTGCGCTCCTGCTGCGTGACGATGCCCGCAGCATCCTGCCCGCGATGCTGCAGCAACAGCAAAGCGTCGTAGATCAACTGGTTAACCGGCGCGTTACTGACGACGCCTACGATTCCGCACATGCTTGTTTACTCATTCAGGGTAGATACTTTCCAAATTGTTGCGGCAGCACCGGCTTCAAGCCTTGCAGCGCAACGGTCGCCCATTGTGCGCCGGTGGCGTCCAGCCACCACGCTGCGCTGCGCATCGGGGTCATGCCCGCCACCACGGCGACCGCCAGCACCACCACCACACCGCGCACGGCACCAAACAGCGCGCCCAGCAGCCGGTCCACCGGACTCAAGCCCACCGAGGCCACCATCTTCTTGACCAAAAACGCCAGCAAGCCACCGACAAAAATGGCAACCACAAACACAATCACAAAACCGGCCGCATAGCGCAACACTTCGCTCCCGCCGGACATCGGCAGCCACTGCGCCACCTCGGGTGCAAACCACTGCGCCAGCACAAAGGCCGCAATCCAGTTCAGCACCGAGAGCACCTCGTACACCAAGCCGCGCCACAGCCCCACCACCATGGACACGCCGATGATCGCCAAGAATATCCAGTCCAGCGTTTGCATGGGGCAGGAGGGACTTTAGAGTTCCAGGATGGCGGCGTTCAAGTCGAGCTTGCGGATTTTTTCGGCAGCCTTGAGCGCCTCCGCCTTGGCTTCAAACGGCCCCACACGCACACGGGTACGGCGGCCGTCCTTGGTTTCCACGTCCTGGGTGTAGGTCTTGAGGCCGGCCCTTTCGAGCTTGGCACGCGCGTCGCGCGCCTTGGTTGCGTCGGCAAAGGCGCCTACCTGCACCACAAAACGGCCACCACTGGCGGCTGGCTTCTTGTCGGGCTCCTTGCCATCGAGCAGGGCCTGGGCCTTGCTGGCTTCGGCCGGTTTGGGGTCAGACGCGGCTGGTTTGGCTGGTGCCTTGGGCTCGGGTTTGGCTGCAGCAGATGCAGACGAGACAGGGCTGGAAGCCGTTGCCGCAGGTGCCGGTTTGGACGCAGCAGGCGCAGCCGCTGCTGGCTTGGCGCTGGCTGCAACGCTTGCCGCTGCCGCCACAGGTGCCGACGCGACTGGCGCGCTGGCCGACTCGGTTTCAATGGCGCCCGAGGTTTGGGCGTTGGGCGCAGCCACCGGCAAATTGCCCAGTGGCTTGGCTTTGTTCTTGTCGGGGATGTCGATTGGAATGTCCACCGCAATCGGGCGCGGCTGGCTGTCAAACAGCAGCGGGAACCCGATCACGCCCAGCAGCACCAGCACGGCCGCGCCAATGAGGCGATGGCGCGCGCGCTTGCGCAAGGCTTCCACGCTCTCGGCTGCGGCAGCAGGGGGGTGCTGCTCGTCGGCATTCTTGCGGAACTTGAAAAAGGCCATGCGTGGAATATCTCAAGGGTTGAGGTGTTTGGCGTGCAGCTGCGGCAGGCCCTGCTGCAAAACGCCACCGACGGTGTGGAACGATCCGAAGACGACGATTCTATCAGCGGGGTCGGCTGCAGCCAGTGCCGCCTGCAGTGCCGCAGCCGGGCTGGCAAAGCTGTGCGCCAGGGCGTCCTGGCGCGTGTTGTGGCGCTCCCAATGTGCCTGCAAATCTGCCCCGCGCGCCGCGCGCGCCAGCGGCAGATCGGTGAAATACCAGCGCTCCACCAGGGGCTGCAGCCTGGAGAGCATTGCCTCCAGGTCTTTGTCGGCCATAGCCCCCATGACCGCGTGCGTGGTCGGGAAAAAGCCCATGGCGTCCAGATTGGCTGCCAGCGCCGCTACCGAGTGCGGGTTGTGCGCCACATCCAGCACCAAGGTGGGCTGGCCCACCACGATCTGGAAGCGCCCAGGCAGTGCCACCAGCGCAAGACCGTTGCGCAGCGCCTGCGCCGTCACTGGCAGGCGCTCGCGCAGCGCCGTGAGCGCCGCCAGCACACCCGCGGCGTTGACCAACTGGTTGGCCCCGCGCAACGCCGGATAGGCCAGCCCGCTGTAGCGCCGGCCGCGCCCGGCCCAGCCCCATTGCTGCTTGTCGCCCGAGACGTTGAAATCGTGCCCAAAGCGCCACAGATCGGCCCCCACTTCAAGCGCGTGGTCAATCACGCTTTGCGGCGGCACCGGGTCGCTCACCACCACGGGCCGGTCGGTGCGCATGATGCCGGCCTTCTCGCGGCCAATCGATTCGCGGTCAGAGCCCAGCAGCTCGGTGTGGTCCAGGTCGATGCTGGTGATGATGGCGCAGTCGGTGTCGAT
>CAIPBW010000310.1 GCA_903863395.1 uncultured beta proteobacterium | reverse complement strand
TCCCAGTTGTCAAGCAGTTCACGTGCGCGCTTGCTGCCGGTCCAGCGGTTGTGGTCGGACAGCAGGCGTTTGACATGCACCTCGTCGCACTCGCCCAGGTGCCAGATACCCGGGTCCACACTGGCTTCCTGCTCGCTGCGCGAAAGCACCTTGTCCATGCTCACCATGGCGGTGTTGCAGCGGCTGGCGAACTGGCCGTCTTCGTCGTACACATAGGCAATGCCGCCACTCATGCCGGCGGCAAAGTTGCGCCCGGTCTTGCCCAGCACGGCGACGGTGCCGCCGGTCATGTACTCGCAACCGTGATCGCCCGTGCCTTCGACCACCGCCGTCGCACCCGACAGGCGCACGGCAAAACGCTCGCCGGCCACGCCGCTGAAGAACGCTTCGCCTGTGGTGGCACCGTACATCACGGTGTTGCCGACGATGGTGTTGCGAATGGCGTCGCCACGGAAGTCGATGCTCGGGCGCACCACCACGCGCCCACCCGAGAGGCCCTTGCCGGTGTAGTCGTTGGCGTCGCCAATCAGGTACAGCGTGATTCCCTTGGCCAGGAACGCGCCAAACGACTGCCCGCCGGTGCCTTCGAGCTGGATGTGGATGGTGTTGTCGGGCAGCCCTTCGGGGTGCACCTTGGTGAGCGCGCCCGAGAGCATGGCCCCCACCGAGCGGTTGACGTTGCGCGCCACTTCGATGAACTGCACGCGCTCGCCCCGGTCGATGGCAGCGCGGCTCTTGGCGATGAGCACGTTGTCGAGCGCCTTCTCCAGGCCGTGCTCCTGCTCCAGGGTCTGAAAGCGCGGCACATCGGCCGGTGCGCTGGGTTGCGCAAACAGGCGGCCGAAGTCCAGCCCACTGGCCTTCCAGTGCTCAATGCCCTTGCGCATGTCGAGCAGGTCGGAGCGGCCAATCAGGTCGTCAAACTTGCGGATACCCAGTTGCGCCATGATGCGGCGTACTTCTTCGGCAACAAAGAAGAAGTAGTTGACCACGTGCTCGGGCTTGCCCGAGAACTTGCGCCGCAGCACCGGGTCTTGCGTGGCCACGCCCACCGGACAGGTGTTGAGGTGGCACTTGCGCATCATGATGCAGCCTTCGACGATCAGCGGCGCGGTGGCAAAGCCGAACTCGTCGGCACCAAGCAGCGCGCCAATGACCACGTCGCGCCCGGTCTTCATCTGCCCGTCGGTCTGCACCCGGATGCGGCTGCGCAAGCGGTTGAGGACCAGCGTTTGCTGGGTTTCGGCCAGACCGATTTCCCAGGGGCTGCCGCAGTGCTTGATCGATGACCAGGGCGAAGCACCCGTGCCGCCGTCGTGCCCGGCGATCACCACGTGGTCGGCCTTGCACTTGGCAACGCCGGCTGCAATCGTGCCGACGCCGATTTCGGACACCAGCTTGACGCTGATCGAGCTGTGCGGGGCCACGTTCTTGAGGTCGTGGATCAGTTGCGCCAGGTCTTCAATCGAGTAGATGTCGTGGTGCGGCGGCGGCGAAATCAGGCCCACGCCCGGCACCGAGTGGCGCAGGCGCCCAATGTAGTCCGAGACCTTGCCACCGGGCAACTGGCCGCCCTCACCGGGCTTGGCACCCTGGGCCATCTTGATCTGGATCTGGTCGGCGCTGCTGAGGTATTCGGCCGTGACGCCAAAGCGGCCGGACGCCACCTGCTTGATGCGCGAGCGCAGCGAGTCACCCGCCTGCAGCGGCAGATCGACCTCGACTACGTCGTCGCCAATGATGCTCTTGAGGCTGTCGCCTTGGGCAATCGGGATGCCCTTAAGTTCCTGGCGGTAGCGCGCCGGGTCTTCGCCGCCTTCGCCGGTGTTACTCTTGCCGCCCATGCGGTTCATGGCGACGGCCAGCGTGGCGTGTGCTTCGGTGGAAATGGAGCCCAGCGACATGGCGCCCGAGGCAAAGCGCTTGACGATTTCCTTGGCCGGTTCGACCTCGTCGAGCGACACCGCCTTGGCCGGATCAAGCCGGAACTCGAACAGGCCGCGCAGCGTCAGGTGGCGCTTGCTTTGGTCGTTGATGATCTCGGCGTATTCCTTGTAGGTGTTCCAGTTGTTGGCGCGGGTGCTGTGCTGCAGTTTGGCAATGGCGTCGGGCGTCCACATATGCTCTTCACCGCGCGCACGCCAGGCGTATTCGCCACCCACGTCGAGCGCTTGCGCCAGCACCGGGTCGGCGCTAAAAGCGGCCTTGTGCATGCGGATGGCTTCTTCGGCAATGTCGAACACGCCGATGCCTTCGACCCGGCTGGGCGTGCCGGTAAAGTACTTGCCTACCGTGGCGCTGGACAGGCCGATGGCCTCAAACAACTGCGCACCGCAGTAGCTCATGTAGGTGGACACGCCCATCTTGGACATGATCTTGGACAGGCCCTTGCCCACCGCCTTGGTGTAGTTGTAGATCGCCTTTTCGGCGCTCAAGTCGCCGGGCAGATCCTTGTGCACGGCGGCCAGCGTTTCCATTGCCAGGTAGGGGTGCACGGCTTCAGCACCGTAACCAGCCAGCACGGCGAAGTGGTGCACCTCACGTGCGCCACCGGTTTCGACCACCAGACCGGCTGCGGTGCGCAAGCCTTCACCCACCAGATGCTGGTGGATGGCCGAGAGCGCGAGCAGGGCCGGAATGGCGACCTGGCTGGCGCTCACGCCCCGGTCGCTGATGATCAGGATGTTCTTGCCGCCCTTGAT
>CAIPBW010000309.1 GCA_903863395.1 uncultured beta proteobacterium | reverse complement strand
GTTGAAGGTGTTCCAGTTGATGACGGCGCGGTTGCTGCTCTGGTTGATGTCGAGTGTGGCGGCGCTCTGGCTGATGCTGGCACTGCCGGCCGTGACTTGCGCACCAGTGGGCAGTTGGGTTGGTGCCGGTGGATTGGGCGGTCCGGCCAGCGCCAGCGGCGCGCTCAGGCCTAGCGCCGCCGTGAACAGCGCCGCCAGCGCGCCGGCGCGCACGGCACGCTTGCCGCGCCCCTTGGCAGTCTCAGCCACCGCGACATAGGTGGCCAGGCGGTCGTTCCAGACCAGGCGGTAAAAACGGTTCAGGGTGGCGTGGCGATTCATGATTTCGACTCGGTTAGGGCTTGGCCGCTTTGCGCTTCTTGTCGTGGACTTCTGGTGTGCTGGCAGGAGCAGGATCGGCAGCGCTGATCGTCGTGGTGGTGGCAGCCGTGATGCGCGGGGCCGCGCGTTGCACCAGTTGCCTGACATTGCCCAGCGAGAGCAGGTGCGCGTAGAGCAAGCCCAGTTCGCCACTGGCCAGCCACTCCTGCAAGGTAGTGGCGGGCAGTTGTTTGAGCTTGGCCTCATCCACGACCAGCAGGCCCTGCACCAGCGCGTTGCTGCCATCGACAAAGTCGGCGCGCAGTTCAGACTGCATCAGCAAATCAGCGGCATCGAGTTTCTTCAAAAACGCCATCGTGAGTTGCACCTGACGTTGGTAATCGGTGAGCAAATCAAGCGCGTTTTTAAGTAGTGCTGCGGGTTCGCCGGCCACATCAAACAGCGGCTCGCCTTCGCTGTCGCTAAAGCCGGCGTAGCTTTCGTCAATGCAGACGCTGAGTTGGTCTGGTCCGGTTTCAGCAAAGACAAAGGGGTAGCGCCGGATAAAGGCCGGCACGTACTGTGCGGCCCAATGCCCCGCAGCGTCCAGATACAGGTTCTGGCCCTCGTGCAGACCGGTCAAGGCGTAGCACAACAACTCTCCCGCCTTATCGTCGACGGTAGCGCCGCGCGCAAAAACGATCGGGTACTCCCGCGCCGCCTCAGCAAACTCGACCGCCACCAGCGGCACAGCGTGCATCGCTGCAGCAAATCGCGCTGTATTTTGTCCCGTGAGTTTGAGATGGCGATGACGCTCGCGGTCCAGGGTAACGGCGCTTTGGTAGATGTACAAGGTGGTCATGTTGGGTGTCCGTTGACGGGTTCAAAATGGCAGACTGGCGCTAAGCCAGAAGCGGTTGTTGAGGAGACTGCCGTCCTGGTCGTTGCCAGTGGCTGTGGGGTTGGGGTTGTCGCCAATGCGCCGTGCCCAGGTGGCCTTGAGCTGTGCACCGAATGAGCTGACCCAGGACAGGCTCAGGCCATAGCCGCGCAGGCCATAGGCGTTGAGTTCGGTCAAGGTTTTACCGCTTGGGGCGACGTTGTTGGGGTTGACGGCCGTGATTTCGGCCCAGTCATAAAAGGTGCTCAGGCTAAAGCCTTCGGGCAGGCGCCACCGGGCCTCCAGGCTGAAGGTCTGACCAGCTGCACCACTGCCCTCGCTACTGGGGTAGGCGCGCACACCGGAGGCGCCACCGAGGGTAAGTTTTTCGGAAGAGTCAAGGTTGCGGTCAGCACCCTGCCTGGAATACTGGGCGTAGAGTGACAGTTCGTCGGTAACGCTCTGGTTACGACTCAGGCTGAGTTTCCACTTGCGGTACGCACCTTCGGTCTGGGTGCTGGCGGAATCAGAAGCTTGGTTGGCGGAGTCGGTCAAGTCCACCTTGCCCAAAAGCACCGCGAGACTGGCGCTGCTGGCACCGCCGCCACCGATGCCATCGAAGACGTTGGCGGTCAGGCCCAAGCTGGCCACATTGATGGTGTAGCGGTTGGTGGAGCCATTGTTGGTCCAGTTATCGAAGGCTTTGTGGTCCAGGTTGGCCAACAGGTTCAGGTTGGCATAGCGACCGCGCAGCACCGGGTAGCTGGCTTCAATCCCGGTAGTCTGGGCGGTGCCACGCACATCCAGGGCCGCGCTCTCGGGCGTGATGACGCTGTACGCCAGGTGCGATGCGTTGAGGCCAAAGCGCAATCCGTCGTAGCCCAGGGGAGCCAGCAAGCCGAGTCTGGCGTACTGACTGCCTTCGGTCCGTATGAGGTTGAGGCTGATCTGCTCGCCCCAATTCGCCGCGCTTTCCAGGTACAGGTTGCCTGAGAGACGCTCGGCACCGGTGCTGCGCGAACCCGTGTTGTCGGCCTCGACGCTGCCGATAAACACTGGGGTGTCCATCAGTTTCACCACAAGGTCGGTTTCGCCCTCCTGTGAGCCCTCGCGAAAGGCGGATGCAGCGGAAATGCCGGGAAGATCGTCCAGCAGCGCCACGGCGCGCTCAATGGCGTCGGCGTTGATTGGCTCACCCGGATGTTGGCGCGCCTCTATATAGCGTAGCGCACGCGCCACAGTTATATGGCTGGGAGCCTCGCCATCGATCAGGGTGGTGCCGAAACGGCCTTCGATAACCTGTATGGTGACGCTACCACCTTCAATTTCCTGCTTGGGCAGGTAAGCACGCACCACCCACCCACTTTCGCGGTAGCGCTCAGCCACGGCTGCTGCAGCGAGTTGCAGTTCTGCAAAACTCAGCGGCCTGTTCAGGAACCCGGCCAGCACCGATTGCAGTTGTGCTTCACCCAGCAAGGTGTGGCCTAACAAGCGGAACTGGGTAACAGTCACGGTCAGGCCAGGTGCGGCCTTCATCTCGGGCGGTGCCACTGGCACATCGGGGCGGACCATGCGCTTCGGTATAGTCGTTCGGTCACGCTCGATCTGCTGCAACAGCGAGCCGGCATCTGGCACCGTTTGTGCCCGTGTACTCTGGATCAACAGGGTGCCAAGCAGCACGGCAACGGCGCTGGAAATAGGTCGATTCATGACATGCTTCGCTTTGCGGATTAGTCGATATCTGTTTTTAGCAAACCGAATACCGCAAAACTTGCAACTGCTTACAGGCGACGGCATGGATTGCCGCGCTTCGCTCGCAATGACTACTTGGCCGTCATCGCGAGCGCAGCGTGGCGATCCAGGGGTTGGGTATCGGTCAGTGCAGCAATTGCACTGGCAGGCAGAGCTGGTAGCCTTCTTTCCACAGCGACTTGATCGCTGGCTCGGGGGCGCCGACTTCGTGCATCTTCTTCTTCAGGCGCGAGACGCGCACTTCAAGCGCGCCTTTGCCGTTGTCGTCCAGCTCCATCTGCAGCAACTCCAGCATGCGCCAGTAGGCAAGCTTGCAGCCGGGGGCCTCGGCCAGGTTCTTGAGCAGCAGTACCTCGGGCGGTGTCAGGGTCACGGTGCCAGCCGGCCCGATCAGTTGCAAGCGCGCGGTGTCGACGGTGACGTGTTCCATGTGCT
>CAIPBW010000308.1 GCA_903863395.1 uncultured beta proteobacterium | reverse complement strand
TGACGGCGATGTTGCTGGCGCTCGGCCTTGGCGGCTGCGGCGGCGGGGAATCGTCCACTTGCGTCAGCGGCATTGCCAGCTTGTGCGACAAGTTGAACAGCAGTGCAAGCGCCAGCGCGCTGGGCTCCACCACCGCAGGGACCACCGCCGGCAGCGTACAGATCACACTGATAGACGCGTCTGGCAATGCCATCACCTCGGTGTCGCCCGAACGACCCGGCACGCTGCAGGCATTGGTGCGGGACAGCGCTGGCAATGTGGTGTCAAACGCAGCTGTTACCTTTACTACGACCGACAAGAGCGGCATATTCGTGCCCGCGTCCGGAACCGCTCTGACCGACGCTGCTGGCGTGGCACGCGTAGGCTTATCTGCTGGCACGCAGGCGGGAGCATTCACGGTAAACGTGGCAACAACCCTAGGCGGTGTCACTGCGACCGCGAAAGTTGACTATTCGGTCACCGCGCCCAACTTCTCGCTGAATCCCATGACGCTGACGTTAGTGGATTCGAGCGGAACGCCGATCACGGCTGTTTCTCCTGGCCGCGCGGGTACGCTGCAAGTGGCATTGGTAAACGAAACGGGGCGCGCTGTGCCGAACGTCGCAATCACCGTCACCACGACCGACAAGACCGTTGTACTTGTGCCGACATCTGGCTCGGCCTTGACGGATGCCAACGGCATTGCACGGGTAGGCGTGGCAGCCGGAACCCAAGCGGGTGCCTTCGTTATGAGTGCGGCCGTTACGGTTGCCGGTGTAACCAGCACAGCGTCGATCAACTACGCGGTAGCGTCACCCGCCTTTTCCGCCAGTCCACTCGCGGTCACACTGGTTGACTCCTCTGGCGTGGCAACGGCATCGGTGTCACCAACCCGGCCAGGGACGCTTCTGGCCACATTGAAGGACTCCAATGGCGCGTTGGTCCCGAACATTGCATTCACTTTCACCACGACCGACAAGACCGGGGTATTTTTGCCAACGTCCGGCACTGCCCTGAGCGATGCCAGCGGCGTGGCGCGCCTGGGTCTGCCAGTAGGCCAACAACCCGGCGCATTCACGGTGACAGCAAGTTCCACTGCGGGGGATAAAACCTACTCAGGCACCGTGGGTTACGCGGTCTCATTCCCGACGCTCACGCTGAGTGCGCTAACGGTTGCTCCCGCAAGCCTGTCAGCAGGTGGCACGGCGAGTCTGGGGGTCACCTTGATGAACGGCGCGGCCGTATTCACCCCAGCCCAGTCGGTCAGCTTTACTTCGGACTGTGTGGCTGCGGGCAAGGCCACCATCAGCTCCCCGGTGACCACGGTCAACGGCGTTGCGACCACCTCCTACACGGATAAGGGGTGTGGCGGCGCTGACAGAATCACAGCCAGCACCAGCCTGGGAGGGGCGACGTTTAGCCAAACCGGGACAGTGACCGTGCTACCAGCAGTAGCTGGACAAATCGCCTTTGTCTCAGCGCTGCCGCAAAACATCGCCTTGAAGGGGACCGGTGGGCCTGGACGCCAGGAAAGCTCCAGCGTGACCTTCAAGGTGCTGGACAAAAACGGCAATCCGGTTTACGGCCAGGGAGTGGACTTTGAGTTGTCCACCAGCGTGGGCGGGCTTACGCGCAGTCCCGCTTCGTCCACCACTGGAGCGGACGGCACGGTGAGCACCATGGTGGCTGCTGGAACCGTGAATACGCCGGTACGCGTGATAGCGCGAATCGGGGCGACGCTTTCCACCCTTTCAGATCAGCTCGTGGTATCGACCGGCGTGCCCGATCAAAACAGCTTTTCCCTGAGCACCAGTATCTTCAATGTGGAAGGCATGAACCACGATGGCTGCGATGCGCCGGTGGGCTCCACGGTACGGATTAGCCTGGCTGATCACTTTAACAACCCGGCGCCCGACGGCACTGCAGTGAGCTTTACGGCCGAGGGTGGAACGGTGGATGCATCGTGCCTGACCGGTCTGGTCAACACCACGCTGACCGACGGCACCGTGATCCGGCAAAAAGGAGTGCCTGGGCAGTGCAGCGTGCGCTTTTGTGCCGCCAATCCGCGTCCGGCCGATGGGCGCATCACCATCCTTGCCTATGCCCTGGGCGAAGAAAGCTTTACGGACATCAACGGCAACAACCTGTATGAAGCGGGTGAAGCGTTTCAGGACCTGGGCGAGCCATTCAGAAATGACCGCGCCATTACCAATCAGAATGCCAACGCGAACTGGGGGGTAGTTGCAAACTCGCTGATGCCGCTCGGGCCAGACGACATTTGGTCCACAGGCAACAGCGCCCGAGTGGCTGGTGAAACCTTCATTGATTCCAACGCGTCGGGCGCATGGGATGGCAGCGGTGACGCAAGCTACCACGGCGTATTGAAAGCGTCGCCCGACTTCAACAACCAAACAACCCATGTGCGCGGCGCGCTGGTGCAAGTGCTGTCCACCAGCGGGGCGAACATTACCGCGCTGGACGCTGTGCCGTTGACCTTGAGCCATTGTGTTGATGGCACCGCTTTTGTGAACACGCCCAAGACCCTGCGCTTTGCAGTGCGAGACGGCAACATGACCGTGTTCAACGGAAACAAGGCTGTCAACGCCCCCTGGTTGCCTTTTGACCTGCCGGGCAACATCCTGCCTGCTGGCACGACGATCAGTTTTTCTGCCAGCAACGGCACTATCTTGAGCGGCACCAGCTTTGTCGTGCCCAACACCAACGAGCCCAGCGCCGCAGCCTGGATCTATCCGGTGCTCATCCAAAGCGATGCAACGCAGACATCTTTGCTAGCAACTCCACCGCTGTCGTGCACTAACCCGGTATCGAGCGGCCTCTTGACGGTGAAAGTGACGACACCGCTAGGGCTCATCACCACGCAGTCGTATGTGATCAATGACTGATCCGGTGCAGCGCAGTGGATACCTGCTCGATTGCCGTAGTCACTGCGAAGGCCGAAGGGCTGTCATTGCGAGCGAAGCGCGGCAATCCATGCAGGCATGAAGGCATGGATTGCCACGTCGCTGCGCTCCTCGCAATGACGGCCTTTTGCGGCGAGGCATCTCGTGTCGTCATCACGAGGCCGTTCCCTAACCCCGTCATCGCGAGGCCGTCAGGCCGTGGCGATCCATGTCTTTGTGCCTGCATGGATTGCCGCGCTTCGCTCGCAATGACAGCCAAGGGACATGGATTGCCGCGTCGCTGCGCTCCTCGCAATGACGGCCTTTTGCGGCGAGGCATCTCGTGTCGTCATCACGAGGCCGTTCCCTAACCC